>NZ_BAAGZI010000045.1:0-25470 GCF_054778695.1 Actinocorallia lasiicapitis | reverse complement strand
GCGCGGCACCCGGGCACGGCTGCTGTCGCTGACCGGCCCGGACGCCCACGCCCGGCTCGCCGTCCGCGCCCTGGCCTCGATCCCCGACGCCGAACTGGTCGTCGCGGGCGGTCCCGGCTCCGCCGACCTGGAGACCGACCCGGACGCCACCGCCCTGCGGCTCCTCGCCAAGGACGAAGGCGTCGAAGACCGGCTGATCATGGTGGGCGCCGTCCAGCGCAGGCAGCTTCCCCGCCTCATCCGCTCCGCCGACCTGGTGCTGGCACTGCACGGCCACGACCCGTTCGGGACGGTCGCGCTGGAGGCCATGGCCTGCGGAGTCCCCGTGGTCGCCCACTCCTCGGGCGGGCACCTGGACTCCGTGCTCGACGACGTCACCGGGCTGCTGGTGCCGACCCTGCCGCCCGCCGGGCTCGCCCACCGGATCCGCGGTCTGCTCGCCGACCCGGTCCGCCGTGAGGCCCTCGGCATCGCCGCCGCCGACCGCGCCCGCTCCCGGCACGGCTGGGACCGCATCGCCCAGGAGACCCTGGCCGTCTACGAACGCCTCGCGACCTGCCCGGCCTGAGGAGGGCTCAGCCCAGAGCGGCGGAGACCACGGCGCGCGCCTCGTCCTGGACGAGGGCGAGGTGCGCGTCGCCCAGGAACGACTCGGCGTAGATCTTGTAGACGTCCTCGGTGCCGGACGGCCGGGCCGCGAACCACGCGTTCTCGGTGGTGACCTTGAGCCCGCCGATCGGCGCGCCGTTGCCGGGCGCGGCGGTCAGGACCGCGGTGATCGGCTCGCCCGCCAGCTCCTTGGCGGTGATCTGGTCGGGTGACAGCCCGGCCAGGACGGCCTTCTGCGCGCGGTCGGCGGGGGCGTCCACCCGGGCGTAGCTGGGGGAGCCGTACTGTTCGGTCAGCCCGGCGTACAGCTCGCTGGGCGAGCCGCCGGTGACGGCCTGGATCTCGGCCGCGAGCAGCGCGAGGATGATGCCGTCCTTGTCGGTGGTCCAGACGTCGCCGTCGCGCCGCAGGAACGACGCGCCCGCGCTCTCCTCGCCGCCGAAGCCGAGGGAGCCGTCGAGCAGCCCGGGGACGAACCACTTGAAACCGACCGGCACCTCGACCAGCCGCCGGCCGAGCCCCGCCGCCACCCGGTCGATCATGCTGCTGCTGACCAGGGTCTTGCCGACGCCCGCGCCGCCCGGCCAGCCGGGACGGTTCGTGTACAGGTACTGGATGGCCGCGGCCAGATAGTGGTTGGGGTTCATCAGCCCGGCGTCGGGGGTGACGATGCCGTGCCGGTCGGCGTCGGCGTCATTGCCGGTGGAGATCTGGAAGGCGTCCCGGTTGGCGATCAGCGACGCCATCGCGTGCGGCGACGAGGAGTCCATCCGGATCTTGCCGTCCCAGTCGAGGGTCATGAACCGCCAGGTCGGGTCGGCGAGCGGGTTGACGACCGTCAGATCGAGCCGGTGGGCCTCGGCGATCGCGCCCCAGTACTCCAGGCTCGCGCCGCCCAGCGGGTCGGCGCCGATCCGCACCCCGGCCGCCCTGACCGCGTCCAGATCGACGACGTTCGGCAGGTCCGCCACATAGGCGCCGAGGTAGTCGTACGACTCGGCTCCGGCGAGCGCCCGCTCGTAGGGGACGCGCCGCACCGCGCGGAGCCCGTCGGCGATGATCGCGTTGGCGCGGTCCTGGATCCAGGTGGTGGCGTCGGTGTCGGCGGGGCCGCCGTGCGGCGGGTTGTACTTGAAGCCGCCGTCGGCGGGCGGGTTGTGCGACGGGGTCACCACGATCCCGTCGGCCAGATGCGTGGTCCTGCCCCGGTTGAACGCCAGGATCGCGTGCGAGACCGCGGGGGTCGGGGTGTAGCCGTCCTGCCGCCGGACCGTCACGCCGTTCCCCGCGCACACCTCCAGCGCCGTCACCCGGGCGGGCTCGGACAGAGCGTGGGTGTCGGCGCCCAGGTAGAGGGGGCCGTCGGTGCCCTGCGCCGCCCGGTACTCGCAGATCGCCTGGGTGGTGGCCAGGATGTGCGCCTCGTTGAACGAGGTCTTCAGCGACGAGCCCCGGTGCCCCGACGTCCCGAAGGCCACGCGCTGCGCGACGTCCTCCGGATCGGGGGTGAGCGCGTAGTACGCGGTCACCAGCCGGGCGACGTCGACGAGGTCGGTGGGCTGTGCGGGCTGACCGGCGCGCTCGTGAACCATGCCCCGATCCTATCGAGGCCGTTCTAGCGAGGGGGCTGGCAGGAGGGGCACCAGAACAGGTTCCTGGCGACGAGCGGCTCCGTCCGCACCTCGGTGCCGCAGACCAGGCACGGCATCCCGGCCCTGCGGTAGACGTAGACCTCGCCGCCGTGGTCGTCCTCGCGGGGCGCCCGGCCCATCGCCTCGGGGGTGTGCTCGGGCCGGACGGTGTCGATCCGGCCGATCCGCTCGCCTTCGGCCATCAGTTCGACCAGATCGGTCCAGACGGCCTTCCACTCCTGCTCGGTGAGGGCGCGGCCGGGCAGGCGCGGGTCGAGGCCGTGCCGGAACAGCACTTCGGCCCGGTAGACGTTGCCGACCCCGGCGAGGATCTTCTGGTCCATGAGCAGGGCCGCGATCGACGTCCGGCTCCGGGAGATCCGCCGCCACGCCAGGTCGGGGTCGGCGTCGGGGCGGAGCGGGTCGGGGCCGAGCCGCTCGTGGATCAGCCGCTTCTCCGGCTCGGTGATCAGCTCGCAGACCGTCGGGCCGCGCAGGTCGGCGTAGTAGTGCTCGCCGTTGGCCAGCCGCAGCCGGATCTGCCCGACCGGGGCGGGGACGGGTGGCCGCCCCCACCACACGCCGCCGTACAGGCCGAGATGGACGTGCAGCCAGCCGGCCGGGAACTCCAGGAACAGGTGCTTGCCGTGGCCGTCGCGGCGGAGCAGCGGGGTGCCGTCCAGCAGCGCGGCCCCCTCGGCGAACCGGCCCTGCGGGCTGGCGGCGGCGACCGGGCGTCCGCCGAACGCCTCGTCGTAGGCGCGTGCGAGACGGTGGATCACATGACCTTCGGGCACGGGACGACCCTACCGCCGGGCTCTGCGGGGCGACGCCGTACCTTGGTCCCTGTGAACGCGACCCGCAGGGATCCCGACCGCCGCAAGGCGCTGCTGGAGGCCGCCGACGCGGTGATCCTCCGGGAGGGCCCCGCCGCGTCCATGGCCGAGATCGCGGCCGAGGCCGGCGTCAGCAAACCGATCCTCTACCGCCACTTCGGCGACAAGAGCGGCCTCTACCAGACCCTCGCCGAACGGCACACCCGCAAGCTGGTGAAGCTGGTCCGCGAGAGCTTCGCGACGGGCGGCGGCCTCCGCGACCGCGTCTACGGCGGCATCGACACCTATCTGGCGACGGTCTCCGCCAACCTCAGCCTCTACCGCTTCCTGATACACCGGGCCAGCGCCGAGGACACCGGCACCCACAGCGTGATGGGCACCGTCATCCAGGGGCTCGGCCGTGAGATCGCCGACCTGATGGTGGCCGAGGCGCGCTTCGCCGACGAGGCGTACGGCCAGGTGCGGGGGCAGGTCTGGGGCCACGCGATCGTCGGGATGGTGCAGAACGCGGGCGACTGGTGGCTCGACCACCCCGAGGTCCCGCGCGAGACCGTCGTGGAGAGCCTCACCACCCTCATCCTCGAAGGACTGCCCGCCGCGACCGGCCTCCCCGCCGACCCGCCCTAGGTTCCGCTGCGGGACTTCGGCAGGAGATGGGCGTAGATGATGACGTTGTCGGCGAAGTGGCGGCGGTCCTCGTTGAACCTGCCGCCGCAGGTGATCAGACGGAGCCCCGCGTAGTTGACGCGCCCGTAGACGCGGCGCGTCGGGAACAGGGCCTTGTTGACCTGCTCCAGGGCGTCGACCGCGAAGGTCGCGGTGGTGCCGTCGGCCCGGTCGACATAGATCTTGTCGTTCTTCTTGATCTTGTGCGCGTTGTAGAAGACCGCGCCGCCCTTGTCGTCGTCGTAGTGGCCGACGATGATCGACGACCCCCGGCTGCCGGGGGAGGGGCTGCTGCGGAACCAGGCGGCCTCCTTGGCGCGGGACGCGTCCGGGACCGCGATGCCGCCGTCGGGGTTCTCCCCGATCTCCCCGATCTTGGCGTTGACCGACGCCGACGGGATCCGTAGCCTGCGCGGCCCCGACGACCCCATCGAACTCCCGTCGGGGATGTTCCAGATCGCCTCGGGGCCGCCGAACGTGCGGTACTTCGGCGGTTCCTTGTGCTCCCAGCCGCGGGCCACCGCCGCCAGGCCCAGCAGGGCCAGGCCGCCCGCCACGACGACCGTCTTAGCCACGGGCGCGGCGCATCCAAGCCGTGGCGCCGAGGATCGAGGCCGCGCCGAGCAGGCCGACGCCCGCCAGCGCCACCGGGGTCGGGCCGTCCTCCATCGAGCCGCCGAAGCCCGTCTCGGGGCCGCGCTGGTAGCACTTGCCCTGCCACTTGCCAGAACTGTCCTGGTAGCAGCGGTTCTGCGAGGACTTCTTGACGGTCACCGCACCGCTGATCTTCCGGTTGGACGGATGGCAGATCAGCGTGATCGGGTACGTCTTGTAGGCGGCCTTCGGGGTGACCATCACCGAGACGTCGGCCTCGCCGTCCCGGACGGTCGTCTCGACCTTCCCGAACGCCTGGCTGGTGACCGTCGCGGCCCCGTCGTTGGTCGCGCAGTTCTCGCCGGTGGACACGCCGATGGTCTGGCCCCGGTAGGCGGTGCTGGGGTTGACCTCCAGCCCGCCGTCGGCCCACGCGGGCGCCGCGCCGGCCAGGAACACGGTACCGACGGCCAGAGAACCGACCAGAACGCCGCGCATGGAACACCTCCGCAATCCGACAAGACTGCTTTGGGTCGTTCCCCGCTCACAGACCGTAACTCCTGCTTTTGCCTAGGCTTGACCGCCTCCAGTGATGTCATCGGCGATGTCACGGGTGCCGTAGCCCTCGGGGGCCGCCACCTCGACGATCGGATCGTCGCGGTCGTCGAACTCCACGCGAAGGGCCTTCGCCATCGTCGCGTGCATCTCGTACAGGCAGATCGTGTAGGTCAGTTCGAGGATCTGCTCGTCCGGCAGATGCCTTTTCAGGACCGCGAACACGTCGTCGTGGACCCGGCCGCCGCCCAGCACGAGCGCGTCGGTGTAGGCGAGCACCGCCCGCTGCCGCTCGTCGAACAGGTCGGAGACCTCCCACGAGGTGACCGCCTTGATCATCTCCTCGGAGACGCCCAGCGCCCGCATCTGCTTGCAGTGCTGGGAGTAGACGAACTGGCTGCCGCGCGTCCAGCCGGCCCTGGTCTGGCCGAGCTCCCGCAGCAGCGGATCGACCGTGGTCTCCCGGTAGACCTGGAAGCCCTGCACGCAGTGCTTGAAGATCTTCGGGTGCAGGGCGAACACGGTCCACCAGGTGCCGGGGGAGCCGGTGGCCGTGCCGGGGCCGTCGACCGGATCGGTCTCCGGGCCGAACAGCCGGTCGTAGAAGAAGGCGATCAGCTTGTCCTGGACCTCTTTGCGGCGGACCTGGCGGAGTCTCGGCATACGTCACACCGTCCTGTCGGCGGCGGTCCTGGGGGTGTGGCGGACGTCCTCGGGACGGTCGAGCTCCCTGGTCCAGCCGGCGAACTCCACGAGGATGCCATCGGGGTCCTTGAAGTACAGGGAACGCACGAAAACCCCCTCCTCCCAGTCCTGGGCGACGCCGAACTCGCTGTCGTCGTGGTTGAGGATCATCCCCACCTCGACGCCCTTGGCGAGTAGCTTGTCGCGGTACTCCTCGATCTTCTCGGGGGCGACGTCGAACGCGATGTGGTTCATCGAGCCGACCGCCGAAAGCAGCTCGCCGCGCTCGGGCAGCTCCTTGGGGGCGCTGACGCCCGGCACGCCCTCGGGGGCGTCGGGGAACCAGAAGAAGGCGAGCGCGTTGCCGCCCCCGGCGTCGAAGAAGAAGTGCTGGCCCCAGCCCATCGGCAGCTCGATCGTCTTGATCAGCGGCATACCGAGCACGCCCTGGTAGAAGTCGACGGTGCGCGCCATGTCGCGGCAGACGAGGGCCAGATGGTTGACACCGCGCAGCTCGAACTCGCTGTTGATCCTTTCCACGGCCTTCACCTCGGGGGAGTAAGTGATCGCTTTCATGTCCATCTTGGCGGGTTATGGCCGCTTGCGAAACCCTTACGGCGCCACGGCTTGCTTGGCGTAACCGGCCACGACCCGATAACCTGCTGCCATCATGCGAAACGGACCGATTTCCCAGAACGCCCAGTGGTGGCGTCGCTGAGGCGGCGCGGGTTCAGCATGTGATCTGACCAGCGACCGTCCTCGGGGCGGTCGTTTCGCGTTTCCGCCTCGTGGTGAATGAGTTCAGGCCCGAAGGAGACCAGGGTGGACACGCAATACCAGACGGCCGGCGGGATCGCCGTCACCCGCACCGCCACGGCCGTCGCCGCCGACAGCGAGGCCGACCTGCTGGCACGGCTCGTCACGGCCGTCGAGACCAGACGCGGCGGCGTGCTCAGCTCCGGCATGGAGTATCCCGGCCGGTACAGCCGCTGGGCCACCGGCTACACCGACCCCGCCGTCGAACTCGTCGCCCGGGGACGGCGCATCGAGGCCGTCGCGCTCAACGACCGCGGCCGGGTGCTGCTGCCCGT
The DNA here is from genome assembly GCF_054778695.1 of Actinocorallia lasiicapitis. Classification (NCBI taxonomy): domain Bacteria; kingdom Bacillati; phylum Actinomycetota; class Actinomycetes; order Streptosporangiales; family Thermomonosporaceae; genus Actinocorallia; species Actinocorallia lasiicapitis. The sequence continues at coordinate 18,804 of NZ_BAAGZI010000045.1, read as the reverse complement.
CATCGCCGACGCCCTGCGCGCCACCGGCCAGGTCGAGATCGACCAGCCCGGCCGGATCGAGGTGCACGTCCCGCAGAGCGACGCCGTCTTCGCCGAAGAGGACCGCAGCCGCCAGCCGACCGTCTTCACCGCCCTGCGCGCCGTCGCCGACCTGTTCAAACCCGCCTCGCCCGACGACGCCGACCCGGCGCTCGGCCTGTACGGCGCGTTCGGCTACGACCTCTCCTTCCAGTTCGAGCCGATCCGCCAGGCCATCGCGCGCGAGGACGACCAGCGCGACCTCGTCCTGCACCTGGCCGACGAGGTCCTCGTCATCGACCGCAAACGCGAGACCTACACGCGGTACGCCTACGAGTTCGCGGTGCCCGGCGGCGGGACGACCGCCGGGCTGGCGCGCGCCACCGAACCGACCCCCGTGCCCGTGCCGCGCGAGGTGCCCGCACAGCCCGTCCCCGGCCGGTACGCGCAGATCGTCAGGGAGGCCAAGGAGAAGTTCATCCGCGGCGACCTGTTCGAGGTCGTGCCAGGACACGTCATGTACGGGCCGTGCGAGTCGCCCGCGCGCTTCTTCGACCGGCTCCGCGAGACCAACCCCGCGCCGTACGAGTTCTTCTTCAACCTCGGCGAGGGCGAGTACCTCGTCGGGGCGTCACCGGAGATGTTCGTGCGGGTCAGCGGCGACCGGGTCGAGACCTGCCCGATCTCCGGGACCATCCAGCGCGGCGGCGACCCGCTCGAGGACGCCGAGAACATCAGGACCCTGCTGTCGTCGGCGAAGGAGGAGTCCGAGCTGACCATGTGCACGGACGTCGACCGCAACGACAAGTCGCGGGTCTGCGTGCCGGGCACCGTCAAGGTCATCGGACGCCGGCAGATCGAGATGTACTCCCGGCTGATCCACACCGTCGACCACATCGAAGGGCGGCTCCGCCCCGGGATGGACGCCCTCGACGCGTTCCTCACCCACATGTGGGCCGTCACCGTCACCGGCGCGCCCAAGACCTGGGCGATGCAGTTCATCGAGGACAACGAGGAGACCCCGCGCCGCTGGTACGGCGGCGCCGTCGGCTATGTCGGGTTCGACGGTTCGATGAACACCGGCCTGACCCTGCGGACCGCGCAGATCCGTGACGGCGTCGCCGCCGTCAGGGCCGGGGCGACCCTGCTGTACGACAGCGACCCCGACGCCGAGGAACGCGAAACCCTCCTCAAGGCCAGCGCCCTGCTCCAGGCCCTTTCGTCGTCGCAGTCGGCCGCCGCGCCCGCCGCCGCGGAACCGGAGCCGGAGCGGGCGGGGGAGGGGCTGAAGGTCCTGCTCGTCGACCACCAGGACTCCTTCGTCAACACGCTCGCCGACTACTTCCGGCAGCAGGGCGCCGACGTCACCACTCTGCGGTTCGGCTTCCCCGAGGCCCTGCTCGACGAGCTCGATCCCGACCTGGTCGTGCTGTCGCCCGGCCCCGGCCGTCCGGCGGACTTCGACACCTCCGCGCTGCTCAAGACCCTCGACGCTCGCGGCACCGCCACGTTCGGCGTCTGCCTGGGCCTCCAGGCGATGGTCGAGCACGCGGGCGGTGAACTCGCCACTCTCGCCTACCCGCAGCACGGCAAGCCGGGCCAGGTCACCTCGGTGAACAGCCGGGTCCTCGCCGGGATCCCCGACACTTTCACCGCGGCCCGCTACCACTCCCTGCACACGACCCGCGAACTGCTCGGCGACACCGGCTTCACGATCACGGCCGCCACTCAGGACGGCGTCGTCATGGCCATCGAGGACGACGCCCGCCGCCGCTGGGCCGTCCAGTTCCACCCCGAATCCATCCTCACCGCCGCAGGCGGCCACGGCCACCGCATCATCACCAACGTCCTGAACCTCGCAAGAACCTGACCAGCAGCCTCAGTTCCCTGATCCCGGCGGGCCCCGTCCTCACGACGGGACCCGCCGCCGCTACCCTTGACCGTGCAGTACAACGACATGGTCCTAGCCCTCCGCTCCGCCGGCTGCGTCTTCGCCGAAGACGAAGCCGACCTCCTCCTCGCCACGACCACGAACGCGGCCGACCACCTCCGGATGGTCGCCCTCCGAGCTGAGGGCCACCCCTTGGAACACGTCGTGGGCTGGGCCGCCTTCCTGAATCTCCGCATCAAGGTCACCGAGGGTGTCTTCGTCCCCCGCCGCCGCACGGAGTTCCTGGCTGCCACCGCCATCTCCCTGACCCTGCCCGGATCCACGATCCTCGATCTCTGCTGCGGCTCCGGCGCGGTCGCCGCCGCTCTGGCAGCCGCCCTCCCCACCCTGACGGTCCACGCCTCAGACCTGGACCCCACCGCCACGACCTGCGCCCGCACCAATCTCCCGACCGCCGACATCCACACCGGCGACCTCTTCGCCCCCCTCCCCGTTCACCTGAGGGGAACCCTCGCCACCATCACCGCCAACACCCCCTACGTCCCCACCACCGAAATCCCCTTCCTCCCGCCGGAAGCCCGAGACCACGAACCGGACTTCACCCTCGACGGTGGCCCCGACGGCCTCGCCCTCCAACGTCGAGTGGCCGCCGAGGCCCCCCTCTGGCTGGCCCCCGGCGGCCACCTCCTGGTCGAAACCACCGAATCCCAAGCCGAGATCACCGCCGCCTTCTTCGCGGAGGCCGGCCTCACCTCCGAAATCCGTACAGACGAAGACCTGGCCGCCACCGTCGTCGTCGGCACCCGCTGACTCGCGATCACTCGCGTCACCTGGGAACCTAGGGCGGCATCCAGAACCGAGCACCGGGGAGAGAACCGCATGGAGAACGAGCCGCGTTTCCGTAGTGACGTCACCGTGGAGTTGGTGAAGCACAACGCCTCCGACCAGGACGTCCTGTGGGCGGCCAGGGTCTCGACGGCGGGCGAGCAGTCTCTCGACGAGCTCAAGAAGGACCCGGAGCGCTCCAAGGGGCTGATCAACTATCTGATGCGCGACCGGCACGGCAGCCCGTTCGAGCACAACTCCATGACCTTCTTCGTCAGCGCGCCGATCTTCGTTTTCCGCGAGTTCCACCGGCACCGTGTATGGAGTTACAACGAGGAGTCGGGCCGCTACAGGCAGTTGGATCCGGTCTTCTACGTTCCCGGCGCCGACCGGAAGCTCGTGCAGGAAGGGCGTCCGGGGCACTACGACTTCCGGCCGGGGACGGCCGAGCAGCACAAGATCGTGACTGAGGCGATGGAGCAGTCGTACCGGCAGTCCTATGCCGCCTACGAGGAGATGCTGGAGGCCGGGGTGGCTCGGGAGGTGGCTCGGGCGGTGTTGCCGGTCGGGTTGTTCTCGTCGATGTACGCGACGTGTAATGCGCGGGCGTTGATGCATTTTCTGTCGTTGCGGACCAAGCATGAGGACGCGGCGGTGCCCTCGTTCCCGCAGCGGGAGATCGAGATGGTGGCGGAGAAGATGGAGGCGGCGTGGGCGGAGCTCATGCCGCTGACGTATGCCGCGTTCAACGCCAACGGGCGGGTTTCGCCGTAGAAAGCGCGCGACGGCTGATCTGGTCGCCGGGTCGGGACCAGATTCAGCCGTTCAGACGCGGGACCGCCGAGGGTGGAGGCGGTCGGGGGTTAAGGCGGCGGCCGGTCAGGCCGGGGGTTTCGGGGAGCGGCGGCGGCGCGGACGGTCGAGGGTCGGGGCGGTGGCCGCCGGGACGGGTTCGGGAGGCGGAGCCAGGTCGAGGGGCGCCGCGTCGAGGGGCCCCGAGTTGATGAAGCCGGGGTTGTGGGGGCAGCCTTTGCGGAGTTCGGCGTGGAGCGAGTCGTGGTGGATCCGGCTCGGGTGGACGCCGAGCTGGCCGAGCCGGGTGACCGTCTCGGAGACCATCTCGGTGGGGCCCGCGACGTAGGCGTCGTGGTCGGTCCAGTCGCGGAACCGGCCGAGCACCTCCGACACCATGCCCTGGAGCCCCTCGTAGGTCGGGTCCTCCGAGACGACCGGCACCACCCGCAGCCACGGATAAGTGGACTCCATCAGGCGCAGGTCGTCGAGGTCGTACAGATCGCGCGGGGTGCGGACCCCCCAGATCAGATGGATCTGGCGGCGCTCCCGGCGCGCGATCACCTGCTCCATGATCGCTTTGACGGGCGCGAGCCCGGTGCCGCCGGCGACGCACAGGAGGTCGCGTTCGGATTCGGGGTCGAGCCCCATCGTGCCGAGCGCCGGACCCAGCAGGATGGAGGTGCCGACGGCCGTGTGCCGGACCAGTGAACCGCTCACCCAGCCGCCGGGCAGCGCCTTCACGTGGAAGCGGAGCAGCCCGTCCTCCCGCGGCGCGTTGGCGATCGAGAACGGCCGCCAGACCCGCGGCCACCGCGACGTCTGGACGGTGACGTGCTGGCCGGCGCTGTAGGGCAGCGGCTGCCCCGGCCGGACGGTGACCACGGCGACGTCGGGCGTGCGCCGCTCGTGGTCGACGACCTCCGCGATCCACCAGGGCGGTGAGATCTCGGCGTCGACGTGGGCCGCGCTGGTCATCATCCCGGCGGCGGCGGTGTAGGCGGCCGTCCAGGCCTCTTCCACCTCGGTGTTCCAGGCGTCGCCGAGGAATTTCCGGATCGTCGCGAGCAGTGCCGCCCCCACCGCGGCGTAGTGCTCGTCGAAGACTCCGTACTTGCGGTGGTCACGTCCTAGCTGTCCGAGGTAGGAGGCGAGGGCGTCGGGGCTGTCGAGGCTCCACACGACCGTGGTCAGCGCGCGGAACAGCCGGTCGCGCTGGATGTCCATGGCGGGTGGGAACAGCGCTCTCAGCCTCGGGTTCTCGGCGAAAAGTCGTCCGTAGAAATAGGCCGCGGCCTTCGGCTGCTGGGGTTCGATAAGCGCAAAACTCTCTTTGACGATCCGAGGATTCAGCGTCATGTGTCAATCCGCCCCCCTGGCGAATCAGATTTCCGAATGCGCCGCAAATACGTTCGCGCGCCCACCCCCCACAGCGGCCCGGTCCCGGTACTCGCGGTGCATCTCGCTTAGCTCGGAGTGTTACACCCGAGGTAGACAAGCTCAACCGTTTCGCGGCAAGACGTCCGAGTATCTACTATGAGTAATCATATGAATCGTATCCGTAATGATCCCCACTGTGCGAATACCACTCGGTACGGCACTGGGAGCCTCGTCGGAGCACCATTTTCAGCGGTATTCCGAACGTGAAATGCCGGTCGGTATCGTCCCGGGTGGATAAACCTTGTACTCGGGGAGATAAACCTTCCACCCGGGTGATGGGCGGCCCTTGCGGGCGCCACGGGCGTGTGATCTCCGTCCCGAACGCGGTACGGGGACGGCCGAGTTGCGGCAAGCTACACGCGAACAGTGGGGGAGAGTGAACGGAATGCCACGGCCGATCATCGGTGTGACGACCTATCAGGAGCCCGCGCGCTGGAGCGTCTGGGTTCGCGAGGCCGCTTTGCTGTCCACGTCCTATGTCCGGTCGGTCGAGCGGGCCGGGGGAGTGCCCGTCATGCTCCCGCCGATGGAGGATCTGAGCGCCGTGGCCACCCTGGTCGGACGGGTCGACGGCCTCGTCGTGGCCGGCGGCCCCGACGTCGAGCCCGCCCGGTACGGGGCGGAGGCCCACGACCGGACCGGCACCCCCGACCTGGCCCGCGACCGCTTCGAGCTGGCCGTGCTGCGCGCCGCGATCGAGGCCGACAAGCCGTTCCTCGGCGTGTGCCGGGGAATGCAGCTCCTCAACGTGTGCCGCGGCGGCCGGCTGATCCAGCACCTGCCCGACGTCGTCGGCCACGCGGGCCACGCGCCCGTCCTGGGCAAGTTCTCCAAGCACAAGGTGCAGATCAGCCTGGCCAGCGAGGTCGGGAAGATCCTCGGTGAGTTCTCGGACGTCCCGACCTACCACCACCAGGCCGTCGAGCGGCTCGGCAAGGGCCTGGTGGCCGTCGCCTGGGCGAAGGACCAGGTGGTCGAGGCCGTCGAACTCCAGGGCCACCGGTTCGGCATCGGCGTCCAGTGGCACCCGGAGGAGGGCGACGACCTGCGCCTGTTCGAGGCCCTGGTCGAAGCGTCGCGCCCGGCCTAAGGGCAGACTCGGCGCGGGCCGGTGTAGACGTTCATCTTCGGTGGGCGCAGGAAGCCGACGAGCGTGATCCCGGCCTCCTCGGCCAGTGACACGGCCAGCGAGGAGGGCGCCGACACCGCCGCGAGCACCGGGATCCCCGCCGACCAGGTCTTCTGGGTGAGTTCGAACGAGGCGCGCCCGCTCACCAGCAGCACGTGTCCGGCGAGCGGCAGCCAGCCCTCTCGCAGCGCGTGCCCGACGACCTTGTCGACGGCGTTGTGCCGGCCGACGTCCTCGCGCAGGACGCGCAGTTCGCCCTCGGCGGTGAACAGCCCGGCGGCGTGCAGCCCGCCGGTCCGGTCGAACACCTGCTGGGCGGCGCGGAGCGTGTCGGGCAGCCCGGTCAGCACCGACGCGCTGACCTTGGTGTCGTCGGCGGCGACGTCCCACGGCACCCGGCACGCCAGATCGGCGATGCTGGAGGTGCCGCACACCCCGCACGCGCTGGTGGTGGCGAACGCCCGCGGCTTGAAGTCGACCTCGCGGGCCAGCCCGACGTCCACCACGTTGTAGTCGTCGTCACCACAGTGCTTCATCGCCACCAGGTCGTCCCGGCCGGCGATGATGCCCTCGGCGAGCAGGAACCCGGCGACGAGGTCGAAGTCGGCGCCGGGGGTGCGCATCGTCACGGTCAGCTCGCGCCCGCCGACCCTGATCTCCAGCGGCTCCTCGACGGCGAGGGTCTCCACCCGCTCGGCCTGCTCGCCGGTGTTCCAGCGCTCCACTCTGCGCCGGACGGTCACCCTGCCCATGAACTCACCTGACCAATCTGATGACGACCGACTTCGATGTCGGCGTGTTGCTGATCTCGGCGGTGCTGTCGAGCGGCACCAGGACGTTGGTCTCGGGGAAGTAGGCCGCGCAGCAGCCCTTGGCGGTCGGGTAGGCGACGATCCGGAAGCCTTCGGCCTTCCGTTCTCCGTCGGCCCACTCGCTGACCAGGTCGACGATGTCGCCGTCGGCGAGCCCCTGCTCCTCGAGGTCGGCGGGGCTGACGAACACGACCTTCCGGCCGCCCTTGACGCCCCGGTACCGGTCGTCGAGCCCGTAGACGGTGGTGTTGTACTGGTCGTGGCTGCGGATGGTCTGCAGGATCAGCCGCCCTTCGGGCACCCGCAGCACCTCCAGCTCGTTGACGGTGAAGTTCGCCAGCCCGGACGCGGTGTCGAAGGTGCGGGTGTCGCGCGGCCCGTGCGGCAGCACGAACCCGCCGGGTTCGCGGATCCGTTCGTTGAACTGCTCGAACCCGGGCACGACCCGGGAGATGTGGTCGCGGATCACGTCGTAGTCCTCGGCCATCTCCCGCCAGCCCAGGTCGAGGTCGAGGGTCGCGGCGGCGAGCTCGCAGACGATCCGCACTTCGGAGCGCATCAGCGACGACAGCGGTGCGACCCGTCCGCGTGAGGCGTGCACCTTGCTCATGGAGTCCTCGACCGTCACGAACCGGCCGGAGTCCTGGTCGGTGCGGCCGAGCGCGGGCAGGATCAGCGCCTGCCGGCCGGTCACCCCGTGCGAGCGGTTCAGTTTGGTCGACACCTGGACGGTCAGGTCGCAGGAGCGGAGCGCCGCCTCGGTGACGGCCGAGTCGGGGGTGGCGCGCACGAAGTTGCCGCCCATCGCGAAGAACACCTTGGCCTGGCCGTCGCGCATCGCCCGGATCGACTCGACGACGTCGTGGCCGTGCTCGCGCGGCGGCGCGAACCCGAACTCGGCGGCCAGCGCGTCGAGAAAGGCGGGGGAGGGCTTCTCGTAGATGCCCATGGTCCGGTCGCCCTGCACGTTGGAGTGGCCGCGGACCGGGCAGACCCCGGCGCCGGGCCTGCCGATGTTGCCGCGCAGCAGCAGGAAGTTGACGACCTCGCGGATGGTGGGCACGGAGTTGCGGTGCTGGGTCAGCCCCATCGCCCAGCAGACGATCACCTTCGAGGAGTTCAGGACCTCCCGGTGGACCTGCTCGATCTCGGCGCGGGCCAGCCCGGTGGCCGCGAGGACGTCCGCCCAGTCCAGTGTGCCGGCCGCGGCGGCGAACTCGGCGTAGCCCGCGGTGTGGGTGTCGATGAACTCCCGGTCGACCGCGCCTTCGGCGACCAGCAGATGGTTGAGCGCCTGGAAGAGGGCGAGGTCGCCGTTGAGCCGGACCTGCAGGAACAGATCGGTGAGCCGGGTGCCGTGGCCGAGCAGCCCGGCCGGTTTCTGCGGGTTGTCGAACCGCATCAGCCCGGCCTCGGGCAGCGGGTTCACCGAGACGATCCGCGCGCCGTTCTTCTTGGCCTGTTCCAGCGCCGACAGCATCCGCGGGTGGTTGGTGCCGGGGTTCTGGCCGACCACGAAGATGAGGTCGGCTTCGGGCAGGTCGGACAGATGGACCGAGCCCTTGCCGATCCCGATGGTCTCCGTGAGCGCCGATCCCGACGATTCGTGGCACATGTTGGAGCAGTCGGGCAGGTTGTTGGTGCCGAAGGCCCGCGCGAAGAGCTGGTAGGCGAAGGCGGCCTCGTTGCTGGTGCGGCCGGAGGTGTAGAACACGGCCTCGTCGGGGGAGGACAGGCCGCGCAGCGTCCGGGCGATGAGGCCGATCGCGTCGTCCCAGGAGACGGGCTCGTAGTGGGTGGCGCCTTCGCGCAGCAGCATCGGCGCGGTCAGCCGGCCCTGCTGGCCGAGCCAGTAGTCCGAGCCCTGCGCGATGGCGGCGGCGGACTGCCGCCGGAAGAACTCGGGCCGGACGCGCCGGATCGTCGCCTCCTCCGCGACGGCCTTGGCGCCGTTCTCGCAGAACTCGGCGGTGTGCCGGTGGTCGCCTTCGGGCCAGGCGCAGCCGGGGCAGTCGAATCCGTTCTTCTGGTTGACCTTCAGCAGGGTCTGCGCGGTGCGCTTCACCCCCATCTGTTCCACGGCCATCTTCATCGCCACCCCGACGGCCGGCAGCCCGGCGGCGTGGTCCCTCGGCGGGGTGACGAGGGGGGTGATGGGGGGCTTGCGCGAGGCCATGAAGGGGCTCCTGACTTGGGGCGGCGGTGCCGGATCCAGCGTAAGCGAGGAGGTTGTCGTTCTGGCCGGGGCTGGCCGTGTGCTCGGAAAACAGGTGCGTGATCGGCGTAGCGACTGGTAGCCCTGGGAAACAGTTTTCCTCTCTTATTGGTGCAAACGTTGTATAGCGGGGCTTGTGAACGCAGTGTGACCCGCGTTACGGTACCAAGCGCTTGGTCAGTAAACGTTCCGTTACTGCAAGGAGGAGCTGCCGATGGCGAGCGTTCCGGTTCTGGTCACCAGCCGGGTGCGCGGGCTCCTCACCCAGATCGGTGAACTGTTCATCGTCGCCCTGGAGGGGCTGCGGCGAACCTGGGACATCCGCAACTGGTTCTGGGAGTTCGTGGAGCAGTGCTGGTTCCTGGCACGCGTCACCACCCTGCCGGTCATCCTCATCGCGATCCCGCTCGGCGCGACCGTCGCCCTTCAGGTCGGCGGGCTCGCCGGTGAGCTGGGCGCCAAGTCCGCCACCGGCGGCGCGGTCGTCGTCGGGCTGGTGCGCGAGGTGGCGCCCATCGCCGCGGCCCTGGTCATCGCGGGCGCGGGAGGCTCCGCGATGACGTCCGACATGGGCGCCCGCCGGATCCGCGACGAACTGGCCGCGATGGAGGTGATGGCGGTCAACCCGATCCACCGCCTGGTCACCCCGCGGATGTGGGCGGCGAGCCTGGTCTCCACGATGCTCGCCTCACTGGTGATCCTCTCGGGCGCGCTCGGCGGCTTCTTCTTCAACGTCCTGCTCCAGGACGTCACCCCCGGCGCCTACTTCGACAGCGCCTTCGCCCTGCTGCGGGTGTCCGACCTGTTCGTGACGCTGCTCAAGGCCTGGCTGTTCGGGATGATCGCCGCGATGGTCGCCTGCTACAAGGGCATGACCTGCGAACAGAGCCCGGTCGGCGTGGGCCGGGCGGTCAACCAGGCGACGGTGGTGGCCCTCCTGCTCGTGTTCGGCTTCAACTATGTGATCACCACCATCTACGTCATCGCCTACCCCCCCAAGGTTTGAGACCACATGTTGACGAACGCTCCGCGCAAGGCGGCACTGGGCGCGTCCAGGGGCAGCACGGCGGTGGTGAAGAAGGTCGCCGACGTCTCCGGCTGGCCGCTCTTCCTCGCCCGGGTGCTCCTGTACTCCTTCCGCGACATCCTCTTCCGGTTCAAGTACGCCAAGACCGTGGCCCAGCACGTCAGCGACATCGTCGTCGGCGTGGGCGGCACGGTCGTCGGCGGCGGCATGATCTTCGTGACGTTCACGATGTCGCTGTTCGTCGGCACGGAGGTCGGCCTCCAGGTCTTCACCGGCCTCCAGGTCATCGGCGCCGAGTCCTTCATGGGCCTGGTGGGCAGCTTCATCAACGTCCGTGAGATCACCCCGATCATCGCCGCGATCGCCCTGGCCGCGCAGTGCGGCAGCGCGTTCACCGCCGAGCTCGGCGCGATGCGCATCTCCGAGGAGATCGACGCCCTCGAGGTGATGGGCATCAACTCCTTCGCCTACCTGATCTGCACCCGGGTGGTCGCCGCGATCATCGCGCTGGTCCCGCTCTACCTGATCGCCCTGTTCGCCAGTTTCTTCGCCACCCGGTTCGTGTCCACCGAGTTCTTCGGGCTCGCGCCCGGCGTCTACGACTACTACTTCCACCTCTACCTGCCGCTGAAGGACCTCGTCTTCAGCTGTATCAAGGTCGGTGTCTTCTCCTTCGCGGTCATCACGATCCACTGCTACTACGGCTTCTACGCCAGCGGCGGTCCGGTCGGCGTGGGCACCGCGGCCGGACGGGCGATCCGGCTGTCCATCATCATGATCGTGACCCTGAACCTGCTGCTGTCCTACATCTTCTGGGGTCAGGGCGGAACGGTGAGGTTGTCGGGATGAACACCGATCTTTCGCTCAGCACCAGGTTCGTCATCGCGGTCGTCACGGTCGCGGTCGTCGCGACCTCCCTGTACGTCCTCATCACCAAGCCGTTCGCCGCGCAGGGGATGCCGCTCACCGCGGAGTTCGGCCAGGCGGGCCAGGGCCTGGACAAGACCTCACCGATCAAGATCCGCGGAATGCAGGTCGGCCGGGTCGCCTCGGTCGAGCTGCTGCCCGACGGACGCGCCCGGATCACGATGCGGATCTCCGACGGCCACCGGATCCCCGACACGGTCATCGCGTCACTGGAGCCGGCCTCGGTGTTCGGCCCGAAGTTCATCAACCTGATCCCCGGCGAGCACGAGGCGACCGGCCCGTATCTGAAGCCCGGCGCCCGGATCGAGGACACCACCGACCCGCGCGACCTCAACGACCTGCTCATCGACGCCAACGCCACCCTCGCCCAGCTCGACCCGCGCGACGTCGCGATCATCGTCGACACCCTGGCGCAGAGCCTCCAGGGCGAGGGCAAGGACGTGCGCGCGACCATCGACGACATCAACACGATCGTCGGGGTGGCGCACGAGAACCGGAAGAACGCCGAGAAGTTCCTGCACGACCTCGCCCGGCTGGCCCGGATCCAGGGTGCGGGCGACGACATCGGCGCGATCCTCAACGGCACCAACACCGTCATCGCGACCGCCGCCCAGGGGCAGGGCCGGCTGCGCGGCTTCGCCAACGGCGTCAACGGGGTGTCGGGGATCATCGGCGGCGGCTTCGACCACCACGGCGAAGGACTCAAACAGGGGTTCCGCTCCGGTGAACGGGCCATCGACGTGGTCTCCGCGCAGCTCGGCCTCGCCGGCCCGTCCGTCCGCGCCATCGTCGACCTGCTCCCGCTGTACAAGCAGGTGGGCTGGGCGCCGACGGCGAACAAGGACAAGAAGATGCTGGCCGTCAAGGTCATCATCCCGCTCAACCCCTGCGACATCCTCCTCGGCATCCCGGCGTGCCAGCAGTGGTACTCCACCACCCCGGCCGGCAAGGCGCTCGGCAAGAACAAGAAGGGCGACTGACGGTGGCCCTCACAGACCAGGCGCGGCAGCGCCGCTCCACCTTCGTCAAGCTGCTGCTGTTCTTCGCGGTCACCGGAACGCTGACGTTCCTGATCGCCACCCAGATCGCCCGGGTGTCGTTCAGCGACGGCTACCGGATCACGGCCGTCTTCGACGACGTCAACGGGCTGTTCAACGGCGACGTCGTGAAGATCGCCGGAGCCCCGGTCGGCCAGGTGACCTCGATCAAGGTCGAGCAGGGCAAGGCCGTGGTCGGACTGGAGATCCAGAACAAGTACCGGGTGCCCGCCGACAGCGAGGTCGCCATCCGCTGGCGGTCCGCGGTCGGGCAGCGCGTGGTCTATCTGATCCCCGGCACCGGCACCGAGAAGATCAAGGACGACGCGGTCATCACCAAGACCCACTCGGTGGTCGACATCGGCCAGCTCGTCGACCAGATCGCCCCGCTGGCCAAGGCGCTCAACCCCGAGCAGCTCAACCAGATCCTGACGGCGATCTACGAGGCGCTGGAAGGCAACAAGGCCAACGTCACCCATCTGATCTCCAACGTCGACCAGCTCGCCTCGACGATCTCGGCCCGCCGCACCACGCTCCGCCAGCTCCTCGACGACTACGGCACGATCACCGGGATCATCGCCCGGCGCGACGACCAGATCCGCAAGGTCGTCGACGACATCACCGAGCTGTCGGACGGGTTCGTGAACAACCGCGAACTGCTCGACCAGGCGATCGTCCAGCTCGCGAAGCTGTTCAAGACCTCCGACGCGCTGATCGGCAAGAACGGCGACCAGCTCGCCAAGGTCGTCGCCGGGCTCGCGGTGATCACGGGCGGGGTCGACCGGAACACCGACGCCGTCAAGAACCTCCTCACGGCGGCCGGTCCCAAGCTGGAACGGCTGTTCAGCATCCTCAACGGAGGCAATTACGTGCGTGGCGCGGTGCCCTGCCTGACGATCCTCGACGCGGTCTGCCCCTACCCGGCGATCCTCAAGAGCTACTCCGGCACGCCGCAGAGCGGTGTCGCCCTCCAGCAGATGCTCTCGGGCGGGGTGAGCTGATGGCGCTCAAGTCCTTCCGCGACCGCCGGCCCATCGCGGTCGGCCTGGCCTCGCTGACGCTCCTGCTGCTGGTCATCGCGCTGACCTTCGTGACCGGCACGATGGGCCTGCTGAAGAACCGGTACGAGATGAGCGGGGTCTTCACCGACACCGGCAACGTCAGGACCGGCAACGACGTGATGGTCGCCGGGGTGCGGGTCGGCCAGATCACCGCGGTGGAGCCGAACTTCCACACCGGTGAAGTGGTCATCAAATGGAAGGTCGACCACGGCGTCGATCTCGGCCCCGACACCCGCGCCGAGATCCGGATGTCGAACATCCTGGGCGGCCGGTTCCTGCGGCTGTCGGGCCCCGTCACCAAGCCCTATCTGGAGGATCTGCCGGCTCGCCAGCGGCGCATCCCCGTGACCAGGACCAAGGTGCCGACCACGCTCAACGAGGCGCTGAAGGAGAGCACCGCCGCGGTGACCGGCATCGACACCAAGACCTTCGGGAAGGTCCTGGACCAGCTCTCGGCGTTCACCCCGAAGGACCGCGACCGGCTCGCCCACTCCCTGTCGGAGGTCACCAAGCTGGCGAAGGAGTTCAACGAGTCCGACGGCAAGGTCACCGAGCTGCTGGAGAACAGCGACAAGGTCCTGAAGATCGTCTCCGACAAGGACGCGACCCTGTCCCGGCTCCTCAGGAACGCGATGACCCTGATCGACCAGCTCAAACAGCGCCGCGCCTACCTGACGACGCTCCTCGGCGGGGGCGGCGACGCCGTCCAGTCGGTCACCAAGCTGATCACCACCAAGCAGAAGCAGCTCACCGACATCATCACCGAGCTGGACCACACGCTGAAGGCGATCGATCCGAACGTCGCGGATCTGAACGAGGCGCTCACCTACGCGGGCCCCGGGCTCAACGCGTTCGCCTCCATCGCCGACCAGGGCAACTACCTCGACGTCATCTTCGCGCAGATCGCCCAGCTCTCACCGTCCGACCTCGGCAAGCTGGGCGAGGCGCTCAAGGGGGGCACTCCGTGAGACGGACGATCGCGAGCGCGGTCGCGCTCACCGTGATGGCGTCGGCCGGCGGCTGCTCGGTGGCCGGCGGCGGCACGTACGAGATGACGGTGTACTTCGCCAAGACCCCGTCGCTGTACGAGCAGTCGCGGGTCAAGGTGCTGGGCGCCAACGTCGGCACCATCGAGAAGATCCAGGTGGACGAGGCGCACAGCCGCGTCAAGGTCACCCTGAAGGTGCGGGACGACGTCCCCGTCCCCGCCGACGTGCACGCCGCGATCCTGTCGGCCAGCACCATCGGCGAACGGAACATCATCCTGTACCCGCCGTGGAAGCCGGGCCAGCCGAAGGCGCAGGACGACCACGTCATCGAGCAGGACCACACCGATCTGCCGGTCGAGATCGACGACGCGCTCGCCGCGTTCACCTCGCTCGCCCAGAACATCGACCCGACCGAGCTCCGCGACACCTTCAAGGGCGGCGCCGAACTCCTGGACGGCAAGGGCAAGAAGATCAACGACGGGTTGCAGACCGTCGGGAACTTCACCGACAAGCTCGCCGCCCAGGACAAGCGGATCGTGGAGCTGGCCACCAAGCTCAACGATCTGGCCGCCTCGCTGAACCGACGGGACGAGAAGCTGAAGGCCCTGTTCAACGCCTTCAACACGGTCGGCACCCAGCTCGCCCAGGAACGCAACGACATGCAGCGGTTCCTCGGCGGTCTGGAGGCCGTCATCACCCAGGGCGGCGGCATCGTCGAGGTGTACGAGGAGAAGCTGCCCGGCACGGTCGCCGAGCTGTCCGAGATCGTGATGACGCTCAAGGCCAACAGCGGCTCCATCGCCGAGTCGATCAAGATGCTCTCGAAGTTCACCGACGCGGTCGTCAAGAGCTACGACCAGCGCCGGAAGGTCATCACCGTCCGGCTCCAGCTCAACGAGATCGCCCGCGTCTGGCTGCAGCCGCTGTTCACCGCCATGGGCTGGGGGCCGGTGCCCTGTGTGGGCAGGCCGCTCAGCAACTGCAAGGACAAGACGGTCAAGAAGACCGCCGCCGACGGCAAGCAGAAGAAGGCGGGGGCCCCGTGAAGAAGCTTCTCGCCATCGCCCTGATCGCGACTTCGACCAGCGCCTGCTCGTTCCAGACCTTCGGCGCGCCGAAGGGCGGCTACGAGTTCAGCGCCCGGTTCGACGACGTGCAGGGGCTGGTGGTCGGGCACAGCGTGCAGATCTCGGACGTCCCGATCGGCACGGTCATGGCGATCGAGGTCGATCCCGACTTCCACGCCAGAGTGGTCATGCAGCTCGAGCCGGGCAAGCATCTGCCGATGGGCGTCACGGCCGTCATCGCCAAGACCTCGCTGCTCGGCGAGAACTACGTGAAGATCGTGCTGCCGGCCGGCGCTTCCCTGGACCGGCCGCCCTACCTGCCGGAGAACTACGCGATCACCGACACCGGGGTGCAGCCCGACCTGGAGTCGATCAGCGAGAAACTCGGCCCCGTCATCGCCGCGATCGGCGGCGACGACCTGCACACCATCATCGACTCGCTGGCCACCGCTCTGCAGGGCAAGGGCCCCGATCTGAACGAGCTGATCGAGAAGCTCCGCCAGACCACCGACAGTTACGCCAAGGCCGACGACGACATCGACACCGTGATCGTCGGCCTGGCCAGGCTGGGCGGCTCGCTCGCCAGGAGCGGCGCCGACCTCGACGAGCTGCCGGGGCGGCTGGAGCTGGCCACCCGGCGGATCCAGGACGACAAGAAGGAACTGAAGGCGGCCGTCCAGCAGCTCGTCCACCTCGGCGAGTCGTTCAACGCCAAAGTCCAGAACGAGCACGCCGTCCGGCTCCAGAACCTGCTGCGCAGGCTCGACCGGATCCTCAAGTCGATGTCCCGTGGCCGCAACGACCTGAAGGCCCTCACCAAGGACCTGTACTCGGGGATGCTCGCCGCCCCGTCGCTCACCTACCAGGGCGAGGGCCTGATGCAGGCGTGGCTGGCGGGCGTCTTCCCGCTCGACTCCAACGCCAAGCACATCACCGCCAACGGCGGCATCGGCGAGGACATCCCCGCGCTGAGAACCTCGGTGAAGACGATGATGGGCCTGCAGGACCCCTCGAAGAAGAAGGAGGACTGATGCGCTCCCGGATCCTCCTCAACCTCGCGGCGTTCGCCACACTGGGCGTCGTCCTGATCATCTGGGCGCTGACCAGCATCGTCACGGTCGACGCGCTCCGCCGGCCGTACACGGTCACCGCGGAGTTCGACTCCTCACCGGGCCTGCGTTCCGATCTGGAGGTCTCCTATCTGGGCGTCCGGGTCGGCACCGTCGAGAGCGTGCGGCTGGACACCGGCAAGGTCATCGTGACCATGCACATGAACAAGGACAGCCGGGTGCCGAACAACGTCGACGCGGCCGTGCTCCGCAAGTCGGCCGTCGGCGAGCCGTACATCGAGATGGAGCCGCAGCCGAACGTCGCGGCGGGGCCGCTGCTGAAGGCGGGCGACAGGATCCCGCTGGAACGCACCCATGTCGCGCCCGAGTACAAGGCGCTGTTCGACAAGTTCGGCGATCTGCTGAAGGCCGTCCGCCCCGAGGACGCCAAGACCCTCAGCCGGGAGCTGGCCGCGGGCCTGGAGGGCCGCGACCAGACCCTCCGCGACATCATCGGCGACGCCCACCAGCTCACCGGCACCCTCGCCGCCAACGCCAAGGTCCTCGACGATCTGTCGGTGCAGCTCACCGAGCTGACCGGGACCCTCGCCTCGGGCGGCCCCGCGCTGGCCAACGGGCTCAACGGCCTGGCCGCGTTCATGGACGCCCTGAAAGCGTCACGCGGCGACCTGGACGGGGTGCTGGAACGCGGCCCGCGGTTCCTGACCAACGTGCAGTCGCTGCTGGACAAGTCACGGCCCGGTTTCCGCTGCCTGTTGTCGGCGCTGGCCTGGCAGACCCCGCACGTGTTCACGCCGTCGGCCAAGACCGACATCCAGCACGCGCTCGGCCTGCTCACCACGGAGCTTCCCAACGTCGCGAACAACGTGGTGAAGAAGGAGAAGACGGGGCATTCCTATGCCAACGTCACCATCGCCATCACCGTCGCGGGGCCCGGCAACGCGGCCGTCCAGTACACCAAGCCCGCGGTCCTGCCCGAAAAGCCCGACCTGTACTACTGCAAGGGCAGCCCCGCCGCCTCGACCAAGGACACCAAGAAGAACAAGGACCAGGCGAAGACCCAGGCCCAGCCCGAGACCGGGGCCCCGGCCGCGGGCAACTTCACGGCCGTCAAGGCGCCCGAGCAGACCCAGACCCGGCAGACGTCGGACTCCTCGCCCCTCGGCGCCTGGCTGCCGGTCATCCCGATCGCCGTCGCCGCCCTCGTCCTGGCCTTCACCGCCCGGCGGTCGCTCCGCGTCGCACGCCGCCGCCCCGGCCGCTAACCCCCTTTGGAGATCATCATGAGCAAGGCCACCGACATCGAGGTCGAGACCCCCGAAGCCGAGATCGCCGAAGAGACCACCGCGCCCTCCTTCGAGAAGGCGGAGACCGACACCGACACCGCCGTCGAGACCGAGCTCGCGGCGGAGATGGCCGAGGCGGAGCCCGCCGACGTCCCGGAACCGGCCGAGGCCGCGCAGAAGCCGCGCCGCAGGTTCCGGATCAGCCTGGACGACCGGTTCCTGGCCATCGCGGTGCTGTTCGCGCTGACCGCGTCGATCGTCACGGCCGGGCTGATGTGGCGCGGCTGGCAGGGCGCGCAGTCCGAGCTGGACGCCCAGCGCGACGTCCGCGCCAAGGCCGGCGAGTACGCGACCGCGTTCCT
Organism: Actinocorallia lasiicapitis; assembly: GCF_054778695.1. Taxonomy (NCBI): domain Bacteria; kingdom Bacillati; phylum Actinomycetota; class Actinomycetes; order Streptosporangiales; family Thermomonosporaceae; genus Actinocorallia; species Actinocorallia lasiicapitis. The sequence goes on along the minus strand of NZ_BAAGZI010000045.1, from coordinate 856 downwards.
GGTCTACGACTACCAGCACCTCGACGTCTGGCAGCAGAAGCTGGCGAGCCTGTCGACCCCCGAGTACAAGGCCGCCATCACCGACACCCTGAACGAGCAGAAGCCGATCGCCGAGGCGACCAAGGCCGTCGCTTCGGTCACCATCCGCGACGTCTTCATCCCCGAGGTCGACGGCAACAACGCCAAGGCCATCGTCATCTCCGACCACCTGGTCAAGACCAGCTCGGGCACCGTCACCCAGCTCGGGATGCGCACCTACCTCGAGCTGATCAACCGCAAGGGCGAGTGGCTGATCAACGGTCTCGGCTACCAGGGCCTCGACTCCCAGAAGGTCCTCGGCCCGGACGGCCAGCCGGTCGCGAGCAACCCGCTCAGCCCGTCCGCCGACCCCTCCGCCAAGCCGTGAGCCGGGCGCGCGTCCCGGGCTTCCGGGGCGTGCGCGCAGGGTAAAGCCTGAGGTGTGAACGGGTATGCGGTCGTCGATGTGGAAACCACCGGGCTCGACCCGGGCCGGCACGACCGGGTGGTCGAGATCGGGGTGGTGCAGCTCGATCCGGCGGGCCGGGAGACCGGCTCGTGGGGGTCGCTGGTCAACCCGGGACGGGATCTGGGGCCGCAGCGCATCCACCGGATCGTCGCGGCCGACGTCCGGCACGCGCCCGCGTTCGCCGAGCTCGCCGGCACCGTCGCCGATCTGCTGCGCGGCCGGATCGTCGCCGCCCACAATCTGGCGTTCGACGCGGCGTTCCTGGCCGCCGAGTTCCGCAGGGCCGGCACGGACGTCCCGCTCGATCCCGCGTCGGGCGCCTGCACCATGCGGTGGGCTCCGGTGTTCCTGCCCGGCGCGCCCCGCAAC
>NZ_BAAGZI010000044.1:0-25661 GCF_054778695.1 Actinocorallia lasiicapitis | reverse complement strand
GCAGGCAGCAGCCGAGCCCGGCCCCGGCGAGCACCAGGCTCAGCGCCATGATCGTGATCGCCAGCCCCGCGGACTGTTCCACGTGAAACGACCACGGCGCGCCGGTGCCGGGCAGCGAAGGCTGCACCACCGAAGGGCCGGCCGCGGCCAGCCGGCCGAACCCGAGCAGGGACAGCGCCCAGCACGTCAGACCGGCCCTGCCCCAGCGCGCGCCGGAGAGATCGGTGTGTGGTTCAGCGTGCGGCACGGCGACGCTGACGGGCCTGCGCGAGCTTCTCCCGCACCAGCGGATCGCGGGTGGAGAGCGCGCGGGCGACGTCCCGGAACTGCTTGGCCCGGTGGAGCTGGGCCCGGTAGTCGGTGCCGGTGGCGCGGTGCGCGAGCGGCACCTCGACCTCGGTGATCCGGAAGCCCTGGCGGAGCAGGTCGATCGTCATGGCCGTCTCGACGCCGAACCCGGCGGCGAGCGGGCGGGCGGCCTCGAACGCGCTGCGGGTGAGGCAGCGCTGGCCGTTGAGCGGCTGGGTGGCGGTCCAGCCGGTGGCGCGCAGGATGCCGTCGCGCGACAGCCGCACCACGAAACCGTGGCCGCCGAGCTTCACCAGGCTGGAGAAGATCGCGATGGTCATGTCGGCGGCGCCGTCGGCGACCGGAGTGATCAGCGGGGCGGCGGCTCCTGCCGTTTCGCCGAGGTCGGCGTCGAGGAAGAGCAGGTGGCGCGGCGCCACCTGCTCATGGACGTCGAGGAGCTGCACGGCTTCGGCGCCGGTCTCCATCGCCGCGGCCTTGCCGCGGTTGCGGGAGTGCCGGACGACCTTCGCACCGGCTTCGGCCGCGATGGCGGCCGTCGCGTCGGACGAGCCGTCATCGACGACGATCACCAGATCGACGCCGGGCAGCTTGAGCGCGGCCGAGACCGTCGCGGTGATCCGGTCGGCCTCGTTCTTGGCCGGGATGATGACCGCGACGCCGGGCCGTGTGGGATCGGACATGCTGGCGATCGTACCGAAACGGGCTAGCCCGCAGCGGTCACATCGCGTCCATGGCGGGGATCGCATCGTGCACGGTGAAGACCGTGTCCAGGCCGGTGACCTGGAGGATGCGCAGCACGGCGGGCCGGGGCGCCGCCAGTTCGAACTGGCCGCCGCGCTCCTTCACCCGCTTCATCCCGGACAGCAGCACGTTCATGCCGGTCGAGTCGCAGAACTCGACTCCGGACAGATCGACCACGACCCGGTCGACCTCCTGCTCCCTGAGCAGCGCGACGAGGGCCTGCTGCAGCCTGGGGGCCGTGTACAGGTCGAGTTCGCCGACCGCAGTGACGACGACGTGACCTGCTTGAGACACAGTCGAGACCTGAAGCTCCATGACGGGCACACTATCGGCCAAGGGGGCCGGGAGCCAGCAGAAGCCTTCCGAGCTCGGCGATTCGTACGTAATGTCCTGGAATATCGGTTCTACCTGCGGGTATACACCGGCGCGTCCGGCCGAATGCGGGCCGACGGACCCCGGGTTTTGGGAAGCTGAGCAGGTGACCAACCAGCCCGACAGGCAGCGCTCCAGGCTTCGCGACCGCCTGGAGGCCATCCGCGCCCGATCGGAGAAGTCCACTTCCTGGCGCGGCACCACCTCCTACCTGCTCAAGCTGGTCAACAACGAGGGCCAGGTGCCCGTCAAGACCAAGCTGACCCGCGAGGACCTGCTGTTCCTCGCCTCCGCCCGCGACGAGCTCGTCGGCTTCGCAGATCTCGGACTGCGGATCCTCGAACTCCACCAGCCGCGCGACGGCGGCGGCGTCACCAGCGACCCGTCCACCCCGCTGCGCCGCTGCCGAAGCTGTATGGGCCGCTGGCCCTGCCCCAGCTACCGGGCCCTTTCCGAAACCCTCGGCCTCTAGAAGCGCGCCAACGGCAGGATGATCGTGAACCGGCAGCCGGGACCGGTGTTGGCCACGTCGATCGCGCCGCTGTGCGCCTCGACGATGCCCCGGGTGATCGCCAGCCCGAGGCCCGCGCCGCCCGCGCCGCCGGGGGTGCGCGCCGTCTCGCCGCGGAACGCCACGTCGAATACGCGCGGCAGGTCCTCGGCGGGGATCCCGCCGCACGCGTCGTCGACGGTCACCCGGACCACCCCGCCGCGCGCCTCACCGTGGATCTCGATCGACCGTTCCGGCGGCGTGTGCCGGATCGCGTTGACGACCAGGTTCCGCAGCGCCCGTCCCACCTCGGTGGAGTCGACCTCCAGCGGCAGGCCCTTCGGGGCGGAGCCGTGCACCCGCACCCCTTTGACCCGGGCGATCGGTTCGGCGCTCGCGACGGCCTCGGCCACCAGGTCGTCGAGGCCGACCCGCTGGCGGATCAGCCGGAGGGTTCCGGCGTGGATCCGGGAGAGTTCGAACAGGTCGTCCACCATCTCGGCGAGCCGGTCCACCTCGACCCTGATCCGCCCGTGGTACCGGGCGACGGTCGCCGCGTCGTCGACGACCCCGTCCTCCAGGGCCTCGGCCATCGCCCGCAGCCCGGCCAGGGGAGTGCGCAGATCATGGCTGACCCAGGCGACCAGTTCCCGGCGCGAGGTTTCGAGCGCCTGCTCCCGTGCGTGGGCCTCCGCGAGACGTCCGTAGGCGGCTTCCAGTTCGACGGCCAGCGCGCCCAGCTCGGCGGGCAGGGTGCCGGTCGGCCGCCGGAACGGCTCCGTCCGGACCGCTTCGACCAGCGCCCGGTTGGCCATCGCGAGCCGCCGCCCCAGCATCCAGGAGACCGCCAGCCCCACCGACCCGGCGACGGCCACGACCGTGATCGCCACATCCCGGTCGTGCGCCGACACGTACATCTTCAACGTGATCACGACGATCCCGGCGGCCGTCGCCAGCAGCGTCGCCACCGCCACCACCGCGAGCTGCACCCCCACGGACCGCCCCCGCACCCGCCACAGCACCCCGGCCCCACCCACCCCGACCAGCACCGCAGCCAGCCCGGTCGAGACCACCACATCAACAACAGCCCCGAACGGAAGCATCGAAAAGCACCTATCTGATTATTTGGTGGCGTCGCCGTAGCGGTAGCCGACGCCCCAGACTGTCTGGATTCGGGTGGGGTTGGTGGGGTCGGGTTCGATCTTCTCGCGGAGGCGGCGGACGTGGACGGTGACAGTTGAGGAGTCGCCGAAGCTCCAGCCCCACACGTGTTCGAGGAGCTGCTCGCGGGTGAACGCCTGACGCGGATGGCGCAGCAGCCAGGCCAGGAGATCGAACTCGCGGGCCGTCAGGGCCAGGGTCTCGCCCGCGAGGGCGGCCTCGTGGGCGCTGACGTCGACGACGAGCTCCCCGTCCCGCAGCACCCCCGTCCCCGACGGGGCCAGCGCGCCCTGCGCGCGCCGCAGCACCGACCGGACCCGCAACGCCAGCTCACGCGGGCTGAACGGCTTCACCACATAGTCGTCGGCGCCCAGCTCCAGCCCCGTCAGCCGGTCGGACTCCTCACCGAGCGCCGTCAGCATGACGACCGGGACGGGGGAGTGCTCGCGGAGCCGGCGGCAGACCTCGAGCCCGTCGAGCCCCGGCAGCATCAGATCGAGGACGACCAGGTCGGGCGGGTCGGCGAGGGCGCGGCCGAGGGCCGCCCTGCCGTCGGGCACGCACTCCACGTCATGGCCGTCGCGCAGCAGATAGCGCGCCACGACCTCCGCCACGGTCGGGTCGTCGTCGACGACCAGGATCCGGCCCGTCACCTCGCTGCTCATACGCCCAAGGTACGGCCGGAATCCGCCGCTGGGGGGATCCCGTCACCGGGTTGTAAGCCGTACCGTGGACGGCATGATCCGAGTGATTCTGATGGGTGCGGGACTGCTGCTGGGCATCTGGGTGATCTTCGCCATGCTCGGCTGGCTGTTCTCGATCGTGAAGCTGCTGCTGACCGTCGCGCTGATCGCCGTCGTCGGCTACTTCGTCGTCCAGGTGATCCTCAAGCTCAGCAAGGACTGAGCGAGGGCAGAACCGTCCCCTTGGACGCCCGGAGTGCTGCCAACGGGGGCATGGCAGCACCCCGAGCTTGGAGGAACCTTAGCGGGTTCCTTCGAGAAGATTTTGCACGGGGGTGGCCGAACCGTTCATTCCCCTGTCACCTGCGGCGACGCCCGCGCCCACCGGGGCGTGCAGCAGGGCCCAGACGGTGCTGCCGTGATCGTCGCGCCGGACCCCCCACGCCTGGGCGAGGGTCTCGACGATGCCGAGCCCGCGGCCGCCCAGCGAGGAGAGCGCGGGCTGGCCCTTGCGCGGTTCGGTGACGGCCCCGCCGTCGGTGACGGCCACTTCGACGGTGTCCCCGACCCTGGTCCAGGAGACGCGGACCTGCGCGGACTCGCCTTCCAGCGGCCGGGCGTGGCGCATGGCGTTGCTGAGCAGCTCACTGAGGATCACAACGGCGTCGTCGGTGACCTCGTCGGAGACGCCCCAGGCGAGGAGTTCCTTGCTGAGGTGCCGGCGGGCCACGGACACGCTGGCCGGGGCATGTGGCAGATAGACGATGCTCATCGTCCTCTCCTCCTCACCCGGATCAACTTCCGTCACACTCGTTGTACGACCGAAATGCCCATTTAGCGACACCCAGAAACCGGGACGAAACAACCATTTACTCAGGTGTGTCCCCCTCCACCAACGTGCGACTGACCGGGAAGTCACGCCCGCTCACCCCCGAATCAGTGGCACGATGCGGCCACACAGCCCCGTTTCCATCCGAAGGCATATCCCCCGGAAGGCTCGCTTACTCGTCACGTGAGCGTTTCGTCCGTCACATCTCAGGGGTTGGAACGTCACAAACCGGCCGTCAGCCACCGATCGGGACGGACAGCCGCATCCGGGCACCGCCCGACGGCCGCGACAGCGCCTCGATATCGCCGCCCTGAGCCGTCGCCAGCCGTTTCACGATGAACAGCCCCAGCCCGACCCCGCCGAATCGGCGCCTGTCCCCCGCCTCGCCCTGCACGAACCGTTCGAAGATCCGCTCATGGTCGCCGGCCGCGATCCCCACGCCCTCGTCGTCGACCAGGACGATCAGCCCGCCGTCGCCCGGCTCGACCGAGACCCGGACCGTCCCGCCCTCCGGCGAGTACTTGACGGCGTTCTCCAGCAACTGGCCGATGATCACATCGGTGGCCATCGGATCGGCGAGGGCGTCCGGCAGCCCGTCCGGGACGTCGACCTCGAGCCGGTGCTTCGCCGACAGCGCCCCGAACGCCGGGACGATCCGCCGGAGCAGCGCGCCCAGCTCGAACGGCTCCACCCGGACCGGGATCTCCTCGGCGCCCGCCCGCGAACCCAGCAGCAGATGCTCCACCAGCCGACCCAGCGAACCGGCCCGCTCCGCGATCATCCCGATGGCCTTGCGCCGCTCGGGGTCGGGCAGCTCGTCCCAGCGGTCCACCAGGGTCCTGGCATACCCCTGGACGACCGTGATCGGGGTGCGCAGCTCATGGCTGGTGGTGGCGAGGAACAGGTCCTTGGCCTCCTCGAGCTCCTTGGCCGCCGTGACGTCCCGGAAGTCGACGACCAGCTCCCCCGTCTCCTCGATCTTCGCGCAGAGCACGTCCAGCCAGATCCCCGACGGCAGCCGCGTGGTCACCGTGCCGCCGACCTCGTAGTCGAACGGCAGCGGCTCCCCCATCGCCCGCATGTGGTCGCGGCCCGTGATCCTGGTCGCGGCCGGGTTCCACTGGCAGACCAGGCCCTCGGCGTCCAGGACGGCGATGCCGTCGGCGCTGGCGTCGATCACGGCGCGTTCGTGCGCCCGCTGCCGCACCACCTCCTGGTAGGCGACCACGTTCCCCATCGCGACGCCCGCGTGGCCCGCCAGCAGCTCCAGCAGCTCCAGCTCGATCGGGCCGACCGGCCCCCGCGAGTACAGCGCGTACAGCGCGCCGTAGGGCCGGTTCCCCAGATGCGACAGGGCCAGCGCGACGGTGTGCAGGCCCGCCAGCTCCTGCCAGATCAGCTCGTCGACGCGTGCGCCCGAGGCGAGCATCACCGACTTGCCGTTCTGCAGGATCTCGCCGACGAGGCTGCCGTGCAGCGCGACCTGCGCGCCGTTCATGTGCTCGGGCAGCCCCCGCGAGGCCAGCAGCCGCAGCCGGTCGCCCTCGATCTTCACGAAGCCGCCGGCGTCGGCGCCGGTCAGCTCGACCAGCGCCGAGGTGATCCGGGCCAGCACCACGTCCAGGTCGAGCTCGGCGTTCAGATCGGCGAGGATGTCGTTGAGCCGCCGCACCAGCCGCGCCTTCTCGGCGACCGCGTGGTGCAGGCCCTCCTCACCGGCGCGGTGGTAGACGCTCACCCAGCCGGTGACGGCGCCGTCCTCGTCGCGCAGCGCGCTGGTGTCGACCCGGACGTCCACCTGACGGCCCGAACGGGTCAGCCGACGGGTGCTGAACGAGACCGAAGGCCCGTTCCGCACCCGCTCGAACACCGCGTTCCGCTCGGCCAGCAGCTCATCCGGGACGAACGGGGCGGGACGGCCCAGCATCTCCTGCTCCGACCAGCCGAACAGGCGTTCCGCCGCCGGATTCCAGACGATGACGCGCAGCTCCTGGTCGATGGCCACGATCGGATCGGCCACCGACCGCACGACGGCCGGCAGCGTCGGATCGTGGGCGTCCCGTCGCACAGCAGTCATCGTGCCACCGGACCGCCCGCCGCTTCTCGCCTAGGCCGATTTCCGCATGGCCGAAACCCGTCCGATGACGAACGCGGCGAGCGCCGCGGCCAGGCACGACAGCAGCGACGCGCTCATCCACGCCTGCTTGGTGAACCCGACGGCCTCCTGCACGTCCACCCAGAAGCGGGTCCAGGGGCCCGCGTCGCCCGGGTTGATGAGCTGGTAGACCACGAACCCCACCAGCCAGGCGACGATCATGCCCCAGCGGGACGGCGCGTCCTGCGCGGTGTTCCACTGCCCCTTGGCCCGCAGGAAGAAGTCGGCGGCCAGCACACCGAGCATCGGCACGAACACCGAGCCGATCAGGCTGAGGAAGCCGAAATAGTCGTCCAGGGTGAGGACCAGGGCCAGCACCGTGATCAGCGCGCCGAGCGCCACCGACAGGATCCGCCGGTCGACCCGCGGCGCCAGGTTCTGGATGGAGACGGCCGTGGAGTAGACGTTCGCGAACGACTGGTCGGCCTCGCGGAGCACGAAGACGAAGAAGAACACGCCGCCGAGCGTCACGGTGAGGAACGGGCTGTAGACGCCGGCCGCGCCGCTCGCCGTCAGGACCAGCGCGAACAGGCCCAGCACATAGGCGATGATCTGGGTCAGCCCGTAGGCGAAACCGGCCGCCGTGAACGCCGCGCCGTCCGAGCGGGAGTGCCGCGTGTAGTCGGCCGCGACAGGCACCCACGAGATCGACACGGCGAGCGCCGCGTCGGTCGCGATCCAGAACAGGCTCCAGTCGGCGTCGAACGGGCCGCCGCCGGACGGTCCCGGGTTCTCGGTCAGACTCGGCAGGCCCTCGGCGATGAACTGGATATAGAACCAGCCCAGCGCGATCACGACGCCCGCGGTGACGAACCGGCGCAGCATCCGGACCGAGCCGAGCGGCCAGATCGTCAGGACGGTCGTCAGCAGACCGGCCGCCACCACGTAGACGAAGCGCGGCCCGCCGCCGAACAGCTCCTTGGCGGCCTCCGCGATGACGATCAGCTCGAAGGTGCCCCAGCCGACGAGCTGCGCGATGTTGAGGACCGTCGGCACATAGGAGAGCTTCGCGCCGAACAGGCCGCGCAGCACCACCATCGACGGCTGCCCGGTGCGCGAGCCGACCAGCGCCGACAGGCCCAGCATCAGCCCGCCGACCAGCGTGCCGACGATCGTCGCGACGATGCCCGCCGCGATCGAGAGCTGCGGCAGCCCGTCCTCGTTCGGCGCGAGCACCGTGTAGGCGCCGGTGAAGGCGAAGAGGCTGACGCCGAGGTTCGCCCAGAAGGCGCTCTGGTCCCAGAAGGACAGCACCTTCGGGGCGGGCTCGTCGAGGGTGAGCGGAGCCTCGTGCGAGGCGTTCTCTGGCAGGGTGGACGAAGACATGCCTGTAGCACTCTCCCTACGCCGGCATTACCCGGACAGGTTCGTGCGGTCGGCGGAACGTCGGGTCCGCCCTCTCAGCCCGGCCAAGCCCGAGCTCCCGCGGTGAGGGTCTTTTCGGGCGAATAGTAACAGTGCAGGTCAGGCCACGTAAGGCTCGGCGCCGTCATCGGTGACCAGCGGACGGCCGTGGTGCGCCCACGCCAGCATCCCGCCGTCCACGTTGGACGCCTGCCAGCCGGCGTTGTTCAGCGCCATCGTCACCTGGGCGCTGCGGCCGCCGACCCGGCAGATCACGTAGATGTCCTGGTCTTGTGGGATCTCGCCCGCACGGTCGCGGAGCTGGCTCATCGGAATGTGCACGGCGTCGGGCGCGTGCCCCGCCGTCCACTCGTCGGACTCGCGAACATCGAGCAGATAGGCGCCGTTCGGCACCGCCGCGGCCTCGACACTCGGTACGTTGTCCCCGAAACTCATCAACTTCTCCCTGGAACCGCTGTGGACATCTCTCACGTCGAATCACGCATGAGGACTTATGCGTTCGCGGGCCTGCTCGTCTCCGCCGTGCTGATCGCGTCGGCCGGATGCGGCGGCTCCGAGAAGGCTACGTCCGCGCCGAGGGCCACGGTCACACCGGCCCCCCAGACAGAACTCATGATCACACTTCGGAAGGCTCCGAACGCGGAACCCATCAACTGGACCTTGACGTGTGATCCGTCCGGGGGCACCCATCCGGACGCCGAGAAGGCCTGCGACCAGCTCGCGGGCGTCGGCGCGGACGTCTGGAAGCCCGCCACCGGGGCCTGCACCGAGATCTACGGCGGGCCCGAGCAGGGCGAGGTCACCGGCACCTGGCGGGGCCAGGAGATCGACGCGTCGTTCAGCCGGAAGAACGGCTGCGAGATCGACCGCTGGGGCAAGGTCAGTGATCTGTTCGGCAAGCTGCCCAAGGTTCGCTGAGCCGGTTCCGTCGGCTATTTGAGCAGCCGGGACATCCGCCGGTCGGCGAGCGGTTTGCCGCCGGTCTGGCAGGTCGGGCAGTACTGGAGCGCAGAGTCGGCGAAGCTGACCTCGCGGATGGTGTCGCCGCAGACCGGACACGCCTGCCCGGCCCGGCCGTGCACGCGCAGCCCGTGTTTCTTCTCCGATTTCAGCTCGCCCGCCGCGAGCCCCTTGGAGCGTTCTACGGCCTCGGTGAGCGTGGTGACGATCACCTGGTGGAGCTGCTCGATCTCGTCCTCGGTGAGGGTGGCGGCGACCTTGAACGGCGACATCTTCGCCGCGTGCAGCACCTCGTCGGAGTAGGCGTTACCGATCCCGGCGATCACCCGCTGGCTGCGGAGCAGGCCCTTGATCTGGGTTCTGCGCCCCTTGGTGATCTCCTGCAGGGCGGCGGGGGTGAACTCGGGGGCTAGCGGGTCGGGGCCGAGCTCCCGGATCGCCTCCACGTCGTGGGGATCGTGGACGACGTAGACGGCCAGGCCCTTCTTGGTGCCGGCCTCGGTCAGGTCGAAGCCCGACCCGTCATCGAGGTGCACGCGCAGCGCCACCGGGTTCTTGCCGCCGGGCCGCATCGGGGCCTTCGGCACCTCGTCCTTCCAGCGCAGCCAGCCCGCCCGCGCCAGATGGACGATCAGATGCAGCCCGCTGACGTCGAGGTCGAGGAACTTGCCGTGTCTGGCCACCCCGGTGATCTCCATCCCCTGGAGGGCATGGACGGGCGGGTCGTAGGTCTTCAGCGCCGATATGGCGATGACGTCGACCCGGGCGACGACCCGGCCCACGGCATGGTCCTTGAGGAACTCGGCGAGCGATGCGACCTCGGGTAGCTCCGGCATGTCCCCAGTATGCCCAACCGTCCCCTGCTGACCTGTGGACGACTGGGGATATCTCCTGTGGATAACCGCACATGCCCAGGTGTGGACGGGTGCGAGTTACCCACAGAGCCTGTGGATAACTCCTAGGGAACCGACCAGAACGCCAGTTCGTGCGCCATTCCCTCCCGGAACAGCAGCATCGCCCGTCCGGGGTCGGGGGCGGCCTCGTCGAGCATCTGTCCACATCGGGTCGCGAGCCGCGCGAAGCCGGGGTCGGCGTAGGTGTCGACCCAGCGCCGGTAGCGGGGTTCGGCCGGCGGATTCTCGGCGAGGATCTTGCCGAGGGTCGAGTAGCCCCACATGCACGGGTAGAGCGCGGCGAGCCCGTCGCCGTAGTCGGCGGCGGCGTCGAGCAGGAAGTGGGTGTAGTCCTCGCAGGCCGTGCCCTTGACCGCGCCGTCCAGGTCGGCGCCGAACTCGCCGGACAGCTCGCGGTGCAGGGTGAGCTCGTCGTGGAAGGTCGCGTGGGCGAGATCCACCAGATCACCGAGATGGGCGGCGGGCGCCCGCCACGCCAGCCGGGAGAAGACCCGGACGTAGTCCAGCAGGAACAGGTAGTCCTGCTCCAGCCAGGACCGGAACACCTTCTCCTCGAGGTCACCCCGGGCGATGCCCGCGACCGTCGGATGGGCGAGCTGCTCCGCCAGCAGCTCCCGCCCGACCTGCTCCAGTTCCCGTGCCAGACTCATCCGGCCATGATCCCATCAGGGCCGCAGGTAGGACAGCAGGAGCTTCTTGCATTCGGCGATGACGACCGGATCGCCTTCCGGTTTCGCGCGGAACGCCAGCTTGAGCACCGAATCGGCGCATTCCAGGGCGATCCTGACCTGGAGCTCCCCGGCGAACGGCCCGAACAGCTCGCCGAGCCTGCGCGCCACCTCAGTGTTGTTGTCGACCTCGGGGTCGAGCACATGGTCGAGCTCGGGGATGGCCGCGCCCAGGCTGCTCCCCGCCCCGAAGTCGATCACGCCGAACCCGGGGAGGGTGCGGTGCATCGTGACGAACTCCTCGACGGCCAGCTCGATCGCGTCCTCCAGGCTTCCCGGACGGTCGGCGGCCGCGAGCCGGGCCAGGTAGGCGTCCAGGTTCCGGGCGGCCAGGGCCTGGATCAGCACTTCCTTGTCGGGGAAGAACTGGTAGAAGGTGCCGATCGGGACCTCGGCCCGGCGCGCCACCTCCTTCGTGGTGAGCGCGGCGTAGCCCGACTCGTCGAGCAGGCGTGCCGCCGCGTCCAGGATGCGTTCGTACCGCTCCTGGCTGCGCCGCTGCACGGGCCGCCGCCGCAAGATCCCTTCCACTGCCATGACCCCATTCTGCCCAGCCCCGGGCCCGTCGGCTGAGCCGGGCGGGTCTCGTCTAAGCCGTCTAGGCCGGGTCTTAGGCGGTGTCCTAGGCGCGGGGGCCGCAGAGATAGGGCATCCGCCCCATGTGGGGAGGGGGGTCTTAGCGCGAGATTGAGGGTGTCGGAAAAACCACTTCCTCAGGGAGAACCCCATGCACGCCGTGTTCATCCAGCAGGCCGCCAAGGACCACGTAGCCCTCCTCCAGAAGGAGTCGGCGCTCCGCAAGCTCCTCCGCAAGGGTGTCTGACCCGTGGCGCCCCGCGCCCCGCGCCGTCGCCGTTGCCTGCGCTGCACCACCTGAGCCCCCGTCGCCGAACCACGGCCCCGGGGGCTCGGCCTTTTCCTGCGTCCCTTCCGTCACAAAGACATCAATCAACTCACTGTCATTCGTGATGTAAACGAGTCATGCCCGGATGGATATGTCGTCTGGTGCTTTTCCCGGCGGGGGCTCGATACTCCGGAGGATCTGCGACCGGAGGCTTGAAGATGCGCATTCGCCGAATGTCCGCGGCGGGAATCGCCGTGGCGCTCGCCCTCACCGTCACCCCCGCCCGCGCCGACGAGGAAGAGCCCGCTCCCGAGCTCTACTACCTGTCGCTCGGCGACTCGCTGTCCACCGGCTACCAGCCTGGCCAGGGCGATACCGACCAGGGCTACCCCGATCAGCTCGCCGCCCTGCTCCGCGAGCGCACGCCGGGACTGCGGCTGGTGAAGCTCGGCTGCCGCGGCGAGACCAGCACCACCCTCATCAAGGGCGGAACCTGCTCCTACCAGCGCGCATCGCAGTTGGCACAGGCCCTGGCATTTCTTTCCGACAATCCGGGGCGGGTGAAATATGTGACCATCGACATCGGCGGTAATGACGTCAACGCCTGCATCAAGAACAACTCGCCGGATCCGCGATGTGTCGTGCGGAACGTCAACGCCCTCGCCAGAAACCTGTGGACGATCACCTCGGGGTTGCGCAAGGCGGGCGGCCCCGGACCGAGCTACACCGGGATGACCTACTACGACCCGGTGCTCGCGGCCTGGCTGACGGGCTCCTCCGGACGGCGTCAGGCGAAGCTGTCGGTGCCGCTGGTCCAGTCCGTCAACGGGCTCGCCTGGACGATCTACGGGCTGGCGGGGTTCCGGGTCGCGGACGTCGCCAAGACCTTCGCCACCGCCGACTTCACCGACGAGAACGGCACGCCCCGGAACGTCGCCCGGATCTGCCGGTGGACTTACATGTGCGAGCGCCGCGACATCCACCCCAACGCCGACGGCTACGCCCGGATCGCCGAGACGTTCGCCGCGACCATCCCCTGAACCGCTATCCGAGGGTCGTGTCGCCCAGCGACAGCAGCAGTTTGCGGAGTTCGCCGGCGAGCACGTCGGGGTCGTCGAGCGGTTCGAGCGCGCGGCGCTCGTTGTCGAAGTGGCCCGCGATGATCGTGTCGATCAGTTCGGCGCCGGGGCCCGTCAGCCGGACCCGGACCGAGCGCCGGTCTGCGGGGTCCTGCCGCCGTTCCACCAGGCCCTTGCGTTCCAGCCGGTCGATCCGGTTGGTGATCGCGCCCGAGGTGACCATGGACGCCTTGAGCAGGGCCCCGGCCGTCAGCTCGCCGTCGTCGCCCGCGCGGCGCAGCGTGGCGAGCATGTCGAACTCCCAGAACTCCAGGTCGTAGCGGCCGAAGTAGCCGTTGATGTGCTTCTCCAGCAGCCGGTTCAGCCGTGAGATCCGGCCGAACACCCCCATCGGCGACGGGTCCAGCTCGGGCCGGGCGGCCCGCCACTGCTCCATCATCCGGTCCACGGCGTCTTCCATGCGCCGGAGGTTATCTCAACGTTGAACTACTTGACAGGCAGCGCTCCCCGGCGTAGATATCTTAATGTTCAGATAATCAACGTTGAGGAAAAGACGATGGCGACTCTCACCCCGTCCAGGCCCCTCGCCCCCGCGAGCGGCGGGCTCGTCCGCGACCTGGCCCTCACCGCGCTCGCCCCCATGTCGTGGGGCACCACCTACGTCGTCACCGCGACCCTGCTCCCCGCCGACCGGCCGATGCTCGCCGCCACCCTGCGCGCTCTGCCCGCCGGGCTGGTCCTGCTGGCGTTCACCCGGCGGCTGCCGCACGGCGTCTGGTGGCCGCGCACCCTGGTCCTGTCGCTGCTCAACTTCGGCGCGTTCTTCCCGCTGCTGTTCTTCGCGGCCTACCACCTGCCCGGCGGGGTCGCCTCGACGCTCGGTGCCGTCCAGCCGCTGGCCGTCGCGGGCTTCTCCTACCTCGTGCTGCACATCGCGCCCAACACCAAGACCCTGATCGCCGCGCTGGTCGGCGCGGGCGGGGTCGGCCTGATGACGCTCAGCGCGTCCGCTTCGCTCGACGTCCTCGGCATCGCGGCGATGCTGCTCGCGCTGTCCCTGATGGCGCTCGGCGTGGTCGTCGGCAAGAAGTGGGGACGTCCCGAAGGTACCTCCCTGCTCACCTTCACCGGCTGGCAGCTCACCCTCGGCGGCCTGATCCTGGTGCCGCTCGCCCTGCTCACCGAGGGCATGCCCCCGGCGCTGACCGGCGAGAACGTCCTCGGCTTCACCTTCATGGGCGCGTTCGGCACCGCCCTCGCCTACGCGCTGTGGTTCCGCGGCATCGAACGGCTCCCCGCCACCTCAGTCGCCCTGCTCGGGCTGACCAACCCGCTCGTCGCCACCACCGCGGGGCTCGTGTTCCTCTCCGAAACCCTCACCGCGGGGCAGTTCGCCGGCATCGCCATCGCGTTCGGCGCGCTGATCGCCGGCCAGCGCGCCCAGGCCGGGGTGTAGTCAGGTACACCCCGGTTCGGGTGGTTCGGTCGACTGTGCGGGTCGAGAAGAATGATCAGACTGGATGGTGTTCCCCCCGTCCCGTCGAGGAGTCCGCACATGTCCCGTCCGACCCGCCCGATCGAAGGCTTCTTCCTGTTCTGGCGGAAGATCCTGGTCCTGGTGCTCGCCGCGCTGTGGCTGGTCGCGCTCTGCCTGGTGCCGCTCGGCGTCGGGCTGGTGCTGCTGCCTCCGCTGACGGCCCTGCTGCGCGCCCAGGCCGACGCCGACCGCGCGCTCGCCGCCCGATGGTCGGGCCTCCAGATCCCCTCCCCGTACCAGCCGAAACCCCGCGACACCGGGCTCCTCGCCAGAAACCGGTGGATCCTCACCGACAAGGCCACCGGGAAGGACCTCCTCTGGGCGTTCACCGACCCGATCGTCGGCGGGCTGCTGGTGCTGCTGCCGCTGACGCTCCTCGGCTACGGCGTGTGGGGGCTGGTGCTCCCGGCGGTCTGGAACCGGCTCGTCGACGCCGGGATCAACGACTGGTACACCTTCGTCCACGTGCACGACCGGTTCACCGCGGAGGATCTGATCGTCCTGCCGCTCGGCGTCCTGTTCCTCGCGCTCGGCCATCTGTCGGTCCGGCCGCTGACCGACGCCCACTCCCGCTGGACGGCCGTCCTGCTGGCCCCCGACCAGAACCAGCGGATCCGCCAGCTCGAGACCAGCCGCGGCGACGTCATCGACGCGCAGGCCGCCGAGCTCCGCCGGATCGAACGGGATCTGCACGACGGCGCGCAGGCCAGGCTCGTCGCGATGGGAATGCATCTCGGCGCCGCCGAGCAGCTCCTCGACTCCGACCCGGACGCCGCCCGCCGGATCCTCGGCGCGCTCAAGGAGTCGTCGTCGCAGGCGCTCGCCGAGCTGCGCGACCTGGTCCGCGGCATCCACCCGCCCGTCCTGTCCGACCGGGGCTTGGTCGACGCGGTGCGGGCGCTGGCCCTCGACAGCGGGCTGCCCGTCGAGGTGGTCTCCGATCTGACGCGGCGGCCGTCGCCGCCGATCGAATCGGCCGTCTATTTCACCATTTCCGAGCTGCTGGCCAACGCCGCCAAGCACGCCGCCGCGACGGCCGTCCGGATCGTGTTCCACCGGGCGGACGGGCTGCTCAAAGTGACCGTCGTGGACGACGGGAAGGGCGGCGCGCGGCTCGGCACCGGTCTGCTGGGCGTCCAGAAGCGCCTGGCGGCCTTCGACGGCACCCTCGCCCTCACCAGCCCGATCGGCGGGCCCACCGAGATCGCCCTGGAGATCCCGTGCGCCTGGTGATCGCCGAGGATCTGGTCCTGCTCCGCGACGGCCTGGTCAGCCTGCTGACAGCGGCGGGCCACGAGATCGTCGCCGCCGTCGGCACCGGCCCCGACCTCCTCGACGCCCTGATCGAGCACGAACCCGACGTGGCCGTCGTCGACGTCCGGCTGCCCCCCACCCAGACCGACGAGGGCATCCGCGCGACCATCGAGGCGCGCCGCCGGGCGCCGGGGCTGCCCGTCCTGATCCTCAGCCAGTACGTCGAGCAGCTCTACGCCCGCGAACTCCTCGCCGACGGCTCGGGCGGGGTCGGCTACCTGCTGAAGGACCGGGTGTTCGACACCGCCCAGTTCCTCGACGCCCTGGCGCGGGTCGCCGCCGGCGGCACCGCCCTCGACCCGGAGGTCGTGGCGCGTCTCCTCCACCGCAACGACGCCAAGATCGGCCGGTTGAGCCCGCGCGAGAGCGAAGTGCTGGCGCTGATGGCCGAGGGCCGCTCCAACGCCGCCATCGCCCAACGGCTGGTGATCACCGAGCGGGCCGTCACCAAGCACACGTCGAACATCTTCACCAAGCTGGACCTGCCGCTCTCCGACGACGACAACCGCCGCGTCCTGGCTGTCCTCGCCCATCTGAACGCCTAACGCAGGACGATCCGTGCGACCCGGTCGCGTAGCCAGCGGTGGGCGGCGTCCTTGTCGTGGCGTGGATGCCAGGCCATCGAGATCGCCTGTTCCGGCAGTTCCACGGGCAGTTCGAAGGTGTGCAGGCCGAGGAGCCGGGGCGTCCAGGGGGCGAGCAGGGCGGGGAACGGGCACACCACGTCGGACTCCCGCACCATGAACAGGGCCGCCGCGTACCCCGGCAGCACCGCGACCACGTTCCTGGTCAGCCCGGCTTCGGCGAGCAGCTCGTCGATCGTGTCGCGTGCCTGCCCGCTCCGCGACACCACCACATGGTCGGCGGCCGCGTATCGCTTCTTGGTGACGGTCACCTCACTGAGCGGATGGCCTTCCCTCACCACCCCGACGATCCGTCCGCCGACGAGCCGTTCGACGCGGATCGCCGGATCGGCGTGCGCGATCACCCCGAGTTCGAGGTCGATCCGCCCGTCGCGCAGCGCGGACGCCCCGCCGGGTTCGTCGGGCCGGAAGCACAGCGACACCCCGGGCGCTTCGGCCCGCAGCCCGTCGACGAGCGGCGCGGCCGTCCCCGCCAGCAGCATCTCGTCGACGCGCACCGTGAACCGCCGCCGCATCCGCGCCGGATCGGGCCCCGCCTCGGGCTGCAGCAGCGCCTGCCCGAACCGCACCACTTTCCGCACGTCTCCGCGCAGTTCCAGCGCCCGCGGAGTGGGGATCATCCGATGCCCGCTCCGCACGAGAATCGGATCGTCCACGGCTTCCCTGATCCGCCCCAACGTCCGGCTCATCACCGGCGCCGAAACCCCCATCCGCCGCGCCGCCGCCGTCACCCCGCCCTCTTCGAGCAACACGTCCAACGCCACCAGCAAATTAAGATCGAGCCCCTCCACCCCAGCAGTCGATCAGATCCCACCCGAAAACCACCCCACCAACACGACCCTGTTCCCCACCCCTCACCCCTCGAGCCGATGGTCGGTGGGGTCGCCGACGCGCTCATCGGTCTTCACGGCCGTCCAGCCCATCACTCGTGGGTGTGCGGCAGGGCACGGACCGGTGGAGTCGGCTCGTGCCCTGCGGCGGGTGTGGGTCAGGCGGGGACCATGTAGGGGAACTGGGTGGTGCGGAGGTCCTCGTTGGTCGCCGGGCTGAGGCCCAGCGGGATGGCCGTGCCGGTGATCAGGCAGATCATCGGTTCGGCGACGTTGTCGGCGAGGCTCCGGCCGTTGAAGGCCGCGAAGCCGTAGCTCGCTTCGGTGCCGACCACGTAGGGGAGCACGTCGGGGTAGAGCTGGTGGGCGACGAGCTGGCCGTAGCCGTCGGGGTCGACAACGCTGCCCGTCGCCTTGACGACCGCGGCGACGTGGGCGGCGAGGTGGTCGCCGTCCTCGGGCAGGTCCTGGGACGGGTGGCGGGTGTCGGCCGGGTCGGTGAAGTCGGTGTCGGTCGGCCAGAACAGCGGCCACATCATGGGGTGTCCGCCGCGGTTGATCTGACGCCAGCCGCCGGCGTCGGTGGCCAGTTTGGTCGCGCACCACACGCTGATGTCGGTGCCTTCGCCGCCCAGCAGCGCGTCGTCGTCGGGGATCTCCAGCACGATCGCGTCGACGGACTTGCCGGCGAAGGCGTCCTTCGCGTTCGCCGGGTCCCAGCCCGACAGGTCGACGGCTGTGCCCTTGGCGATCGCCATGGCGACTCTGGGCGTCAGTACCGGATCGGTGTAGAACGGGTCTTTGACGCGTCCCGTCCACAGCCGGATATCCCCGGCCGTAGCGGTCTGGCCGGTGCGCCCTTCGAGGATGAGCACCCCGTCCGCCCCATCCTCCCGGGCGTCCACCCCAGTGAGGGCCTCCAGCCGCAGCGCCTGCGCCCCGTCCTTGTCCGGCTCCCCGAACGAGATCCGATAGGTCAGCCCCTCGAACTCGGCCCCATCAAAGTGGACCTTGAACTCATACCGCGCCTCAGGATGAAACCCACCCTTCTGGTACATCCCGTTGATGTTGGAGTTGAGGCTCACGACGAACACGGTCCCGCGCTCCCCGCGAAACAGGTAAAAGTCCGCGATGAACAGCTGCCCGTTCTTCGCCGCCTCCGGCGTATCCAGATGATGAGACATACCCTCTTCTTCCCGCTCGAAGGGCAAGAGCGTGACGTCCTGCCAATTGTCACCTTATGCAATCACATGGCGACTTTTGGTAACAGAAGATCATGGTGAGGGCAATAGCGTCGGCGGGGGCTCGCCATCAGCGGGAGGGCCTCGGGACACTCGACCACCAGCACCCGAGCGGTCTAGCCGGCGAGCGCGGGACCGTCATCGGCGGCCAGCGCGGTGCCGTTCCAGCCAGGCAACACCCTCAGTTGACCCGGCTCATGCAACCGGCGACGGTGGCAACGCGGCCGCCACGAGGCGTCTCCGGCAAAGGAAACGGTTCGGCTCGTTGGCCAGATCGCGCCGTCCATGGCGTGCGCGAAGCTCTCTGAGGCCGGTCTCGCTCGGTACCGCAGGGAGCGACCCCCCAGTCCATGCCAACAACCTTCAAAACCAGACAATAAGGACAGTCCTACATCAAGACTCCAGTTCATCCGCAACGATGAATACGGCGCGCTAGAGTGCAGGCCAATGGGACATTTATCGATAGATATGTCGATTACTGAACTGCCTGGGAGAG
Organism: Actinocorallia lasiicapitis; assembly: GCF_054778695.1. Classification (NCBI taxonomy): domain Bacteria; kingdom Bacillati; phylum Actinomycetota; class Actinomycetes; order Streptosporangiales; family Thermomonosporaceae; genus Actinocorallia; species Actinocorallia lasiicapitis. Next base: position 6,966 of record NZ_BAAGZI010000044.1, on the reverse strand, counting down.
CGCGCGCCATGACCGAAGCCCCGATTGACGCCGACAGCGACGCCGACCGGGAGGCCGTTGAGCGTGAGCGATCCGAGGTCCGAGAGTTCATCAAGGGGCTGAGCCCGGATGACATAAAGTCGGGCCGCTGGTTCACCAAACTCTGCGCTCAGGGCCTGAGCTCCTATACCGACAAGGTCGACTGGCAGTACTTTCAGGATCGGTATGCGGGCGTCCCCGCGGACATCATCGTCAATCAGCGGATCAAGATGGCGGCTCGGTACGCCGCGCTCGAGGGCGGGCTCTCTGCCGGGGCATACACGGCGACCGTCATGGCTACCATCGGGAGTCTTGGCGGAGCCTCGCCGGCGACCGTCCCTGCTGCCGTCGCGACCATGATGGTCGATGTCGCGTTCATCACCAGGCTCCAGCTCCGCCTGGCCTACGACGTCTCGGTCCTCTACCGGGTACAGCTCGACCTGTCCGACCCGGAGGACATGTGGAAGCTCATCCGAGTGGCCTTCACGATCAAGAGCGGCGAAGTGGTACGTGAGGGCGTGGTCAAATTCGTCCCGGCAATGGTGCGGCCGGTGATCAAGCGCTTCTATTCGGGTGCGGTGCTGTCCGCCACAAAGGGACTTCCCGTCGTCGGGAAGCATCTTCTGCAGCGCAACATCATCAAGATCGGTATTCCTGTGGTCGGCGTCCCCCTCGCAGTGGTGTTGAACCGCTATACGACACTGCTCGCCGGACGGCACGCGCAAGCTGTCTTCCGGAACGAAGCCCGGATCATTGAGCTCGCGGAAGGCCTGAGCGAGCGGAGCAAGCACCCGGTGTTGATGCTTTGGGTCGCTTTGCTGGTCACGACGGCGGACGGCAGGAAGGCCGACGAGGAAGCATTGTTGCTCAAACATTTGGTGAGGCATGTCCGGGATCGCCATCAGCTGGTCGATGAACGGTTCGCCAACCTGATCGACCTCGATCCCACCGAGGTGTGGAGCCGTCTGGATGCCGAATCAGGCGATCTGAGCGACCTCCTGGACGTCGCCGAACGGGTGGCCGCCGTGGACGGGCCCGTGAACGCCCTGGAGAAGGCCGTCCTCTCCGATCTCCAGAACCGCTGCCACCGAGTCTGAGGCCGAACAGACGCACATAAGGCCGTTCCCTAATGGAAAACGAGGGCCGCCGGGCGGCGGCGAAGCTTCCGACCAGCGGTGACAGCCAGCATCAGTAGGGCTTGATTCCACGCTGACCGAGCGCCGATTCCACCTCCTCGACCCTGCTCCAGGACGACCCTTGGGCCGCTGGCGTCCTCGCCCGGCGAGGGGTTCGTGTTCCGCTACGCCGAGGGCCGTGTGGAGGCCGTCTCCAGGTTCATCGGCGCCGGTTGGGGCCGCGCGGCGGGTGGGGGGCCGTTCAGCGGTGGGATGCCGTTCTTCTTGCCGCGGTGCGTAGGAGGGCGGGGGCCAGGCGGCGGTGGACGGCGGAGAGGGGGGACCACAGGAGGCGGCCGAGGGGTTTGTCGTAGCGCAGGCAGGTGGTCAGGGAGATGTGCTTTTCGCCGGTGTGGATGAGGAGGTGGCAGGTCAGGAAGGGTGAGGTGGTTTCGAGCCGGATCCAGGTGGTGTCCCGTTCGGCGATGCGCCAGCCGGCCACGGTGTGCGGGGAGCGGCCCGGGTGTAGGCGCAGGCGGAGGATGCCGCTCCAGATCAGCTTCTCGGTGGGGTTGGGGACGTCGCCGAACAGGGCGCGGGCCCACTGTTCGGGCGTCGCTTCGAGGTCGGTGTCGAGGGTGAACTGATCGATGTAGTCGAGGTCAGGCAGCGGACAGAGGGCACGGACGGAGGCCGGGACGTGGTCGGCGCCCACGGCGCTGTGCACGGCGGCCCGGCCGTTGCGGTTCTGCCAGGCCTCTTCCCATTGGCGGGTCAGCGCCGGGTAGACGACGAGGTGCCGGAAGGGCGCGATGGCGGCCATGTACAGGCGTCCGGGCAGGCCGTTGGGTTTGACGAGGACGGCCATGCGCAGCTCGTGGCCGCCGACGGCCGGTACCCAGCCGAGATGCATGATCGCGTGGACGGTCTTGTTCGCCAGTTCCCGGGCGGATTCGTCGCCGAGCTCGTAGAGGGGCGTGAACGGCCGGCCGGTGTCGCCGGGCGTGGCGCGCAGGTCGTCCGGCAGGCGGTCGCGGACCATCCGGACGTTTCGGGCCTGGGGTGTGTCCCAGCCCAGGAGGGCGCCGATCTTCCAGCGTGCCGCGAACAGCAGCCGTGCCGGCCAGGCGCCGGTTCCCGGGCCGCCGGCCGCGCGGATCGCGGCGAGCATCGCCGGGAAGTCGTCGGGGCCCGAGCCGGGGGCACGGAACGCCCACACGTCCTGGAGCCGGAAGTCGGGGGTGAGTTCGTGGATCCGCCACGGCTGATCGGTGTGGGCGGTGTCAGGGAGTCTCCGTGCCATCGCAGCCTTCCCTCTCGATATATACGCTGGCGTATAAGACGAGGCTAGCGCGTACCCTACGGATGCGTATAGATCGTCGTGGGAGTGAGGTGACGCACATGGCGGGTGCCGTCCGGACACCGCGGGAGCGATGGGTCGAAGAGGGGCTGCGGGTGCTGGCCGCCGACGGCCTGGACGCCGTGCGCGTCGAGGTGCTGGCCAAGCGCCTGGGCGTCACCAAGGGCGGCTTCTACGGCTACTTCACCGACCGCGACGCGCTCCTGGAGGCGATGCTCGACACCTGGGAACGCGAGAGCACCGACGAGGTCATCGACCGCGTCGAACGCGAGGGCGGCGACCCGAAGACCAGAATCCACCGCGCCGGAATGCTCACTTTCTCCAGCGGACGCCTGCTCCCCATCGACCTCGCCATCCGCGACTGGGCCCGCCGCGACGAGGCTGTCGCCGCACGCCTACGCCGCGTGGATAACCGGCGCATGGCCCTGCTACGCGAGACGATCGGCACCTTCTGCTCCGACCCCGACGAAGTAGAAGCCCGCAGCCTCCTGGCTTTCTGCACGGCCATCGGCGCGCATTTCCTCGCCGCCGACCACAACGGCCGCACCCGAACCCAGGTCCTCACCCGAGCCGCCGACCTCCTCCTCGACCGCCCCTCCCCCAAAACCGACCGGTAACAGAACATCCCCGGTCCAGCCCAGCAAAGCCACCACATCACCAGTTCCCCGACGCCGGAATTCGGGCCGGTCACGGTGCCGTCCGGCTGGGGCTGGCCTTGTCGGCGGCGGCCTCGTCAGGGCGTGTTCGGGGACGGCATGGCTCGCCCCGCGCGTCCCTGCACACCGCCCGGGGTGTGGTACTTGTCATTGATCATGCGCAGGCCCGCCTTGATGCTGGCCGGGCTGAGCTTGACACCACAGGCGACGGCGAACTCGACCGGGTCCAGGTTGTTGTCGGCATGTGCGAGTACCTGGGCGACGACCCACACGACATTGGTTCGGACGGCTTCGGTCTCTTCCAAGCTCAGTGCCGTCTTGGAACGCTTTCGCAGAGAGTCGTCTTCGCGACGGTGTCCAGCCCGGTCAAGACGGTATGGGGCGTCCGACCAGTCATGAGCGGAGATCTCAGCAGCGAACTCCTGAGCAAGGCGGCTGAGAGCCATGAAATTCCTCCGATAGGAACGGACAGCGCGCGCTCTCCGAGTAGATCGGCGGGGCTTCGTCAGCGCTGGTGGCCGCGCTGGGCACGGTAGTCGCCCCGAATCTTCAGGGCGCCCCCGATGGCCATACCGGTCAACTGGCAGCCCAGAACAAGACCGAATCCGCCCGAACCGGTCAGAGCCAGGATGCCCAGGCCGATCACACCGCCGACCAGAAACCCCAAGCCCGTATGCCACGAACTGAAAACGAGCACCGCTTCCACGCCCCTCTACGATGACAGATACCTACTCCACCATCCGGAATGCCGGGATCGCTTCCCGATCATAGGGACCGGTCGCCGGGCGTGCCAGCCTTCCGGCCCTGCCCCGAGGCCGCCCACGTCCCGTCGGCTGACCAGTGCCGTTCTTCTCGCGGCGGTGCGCAGGAGACCGGGGGCCAGGCGGCGGTGTCAGGGAGTCCTCCCCCAAGACCGACCGGTAACAGAACATCACCGGCCCAGCCCAGCAAAGCCACCACATCACCAGTTCTCTGGCGCGAACCCACCCCACCCCGCCAAAGTGAACCCATGCACAAAGAAGCGGAAGCGGAAGCGGACGCCCTTCCAGACCACCCCTCACCAACCCCCAGCCACAGCGCGGGGGTCTCGGGGGCAGAGCCCCTGAGCGGGGTCCCTAGGGGCAGAGCCCTTAGGCCCTGGGGGTCCGGGGGTTACCCCCCGGGAGAAATGAAAACGAGGGCCGCCGGAAGGAAGCAAAGCTTCCGACCAGCGACCCCCGCAGGAGTGTGGGCGAGGAGGGATTTGAACCCTCACACCCTTTCGGGCACACGGACCTGAACCGTGCGCGTCTGCCGTTCCGCCACTCGCCCGAGTGACTGCCGAGGAAGAGTTGTCATCCTTTCGGGTGACTCTCCGTTCCCGGCGGCGCTTGAAAAGATTAGCACGGGTCGTCCGGTGGTTTGGAATCGGGACGCGGGAGCGAACCAGTCCACGGATACGATCGTCTGACGAGCAGGGAGAGGAGGTGCCCGGTGGGCGTCCTACAGCGCTTCGAACGTCGGCTTGAGGGCATTGTCGAGGGTGCCTTCGCGCGGGCGTTCAAGTCGGAGTTGCAGCCGGTCGAGGTGGCCAGTGCGGTGCAGCGGGAGATGGATGAGCGGGCTGCGATCGTCGCTCAGGGTCGAACGTTGGTGCCGAACGACTTCGTCGTGGAGATCTCGTTGCCTGATGGGCAGCGGCTCGAGGTGTATGCGGACAGTCTGAGCCAGGAGTTGGCGAATCTGGCTCGGGAGTACGCGAAGGAGCAGGGTTTTTCGTTCGTGGGTCCGGTGAAGGTGCGGTTTGAGCCTGCGCAGGATCTGGGGACGGGGATGTTCCGGATCCGTTCGGGTGTGGTGCGGGGTTCGACGATCGAGGGCGGGGAGATCCGCCGGCCGGTCAGTGATCAGCCGCCGGGGCGTCCGAGTGTGTTTCCGGGGCGTCCGCGGCTGGATGTGACGACGGGGGATGGTCAGCGGCAGTCGTATGACATCACGACTCCGGTGACTCTGTTGGGCCGCGGAACCGACTGTGATCTTCGTCTGGTCGATCCGGGAGTTTCCCGCCATCACGCAGAGATCCGTGTAGAAGGTCCCGAAATCGCCCTCGTGGATCTAGGGTCTACCAACGGCAGTTTTGTGAACGGGCAGCCGGTCCGGCGAGTCACTCTCATCGACGGCACCCGCATCACGATCGGCCGGACCAACCTTGTGTTCCGCCGCGACCGGGAGTAGCACCCCTCGATGACCGAGATCACCCTGACGTTCATCAAGATCGCGTTCCTCGCGGTGTTGTGGCTCTTTGTCATCGCCGCGGTGGGCGTGATCCGCGCCGACCTGTTCGGGTCGAAGGCGGCCGAGCGTGCGGCGAACAGACCGCCGCGCCAGCCCCGCCAGCGGGCGAACGCGCGTTCCCCCCGGAACGCCGAGTCTCCGTCGGCGCCCCCTCGTGGGCAGCAGTCCTCGCCTTCGGCTCCGGTTCCGCAGCAGCAACAGCAGTCCGCTGCGCCGACCACGCTGATGGTCACCGAGGGCCCGTTGCAGGGCACGACCATCGATTTGGCGACTTCGGGGCCGATCACGATCGGCCGGGCTCCCGAGTCGACTCTGGTCGTGGTCGACGACTATGCCTCCAGCCGTCATGCCCGCATTTACAACCAGCAGGGCGTGTGGATCCTGGAGGATCTGCGGTCGACCAACGGCACCATCCTGGGCCGGGTGAAAGTGACCCAACCCACCCAACTCCCTGTCGGCATCCCGGTGCGTATCGGCAAGACCGTAATCGAGCTGCGCTAATGACCACTCCACGTATCGGCATCCGTTATGCCGCCCGCTCCGACGTCGGAATGCTCCGTGAGGGCAATGAGGACTCCGCGTTCGCGGGGGCCAGGCTGCTGGCCGTCGCGGACGGCATGGGCGGCCATGTCGGCGGTGAGATCGCCAGCGCCGAGGCCATCGAGACGCTGCGCAAGCTGGACACCGAGGTGCCGGCCGATCAGCTTCTGGTCGCGTTGGAGCATTCGGTCCGTGCGGCGAACGAGGCGCTCCGGCACCGGGTGGAGGGTGATCCTTCGCTGCAGGGCATGGGGACGACGCTGACGGCGATGCTCTGGTCGGGCAGCCATGTCGCGCTGGTCCATATCGGCGATTCGCGGGCTTATCTGCTGCGCAACGGCGAGCTGTTCCAGATCACCCATGACCACACGCTGGTGCAGTCGCTGGTGGACGAGGGCCGGATCAGCCTGGACGACGCGGCGACGCATCCGCAGCGTTCCCTGCTGCTGCGCGCCCTCGACGGCCGCAGCGAGGTCGAACCCGATCTTTCGTTGCGTGAGGCGCAGGTCGGCGACCGCTACCTGCTCTGCTCGGACGGCCTGTCGGGTGTGGTCAGCGCCGAGACCATCCACCAGGTCCTGACGGGCCACGCCGATCCCGAGCAGGCGATCCGTCAGCTCATCGATCTGGCGAACCGCGGCGGCGGCCCCGACAACATCACCTGTGTCGTCGCCGATGTGATCAACCTGGATGAGACCCAGCCGCCCGGCGGACGTCAGGTGCTGGCGGGTGCGGCGGCGAGCAAGGCGCAGGAGGCGGCCGCGGCGTCGCCCGCGCAGGCCGATTCGCCCGCGCTGCGCGCCCGCGACCATATCCGTGACACTCTTCCGCAGCCTCCGCTGCAGCTCGGCGACGGCGCTTACGGCAGCCCGCCGCCCGCGCCCGCCCCTTACCCGGGCGAGCCGCAGCAGCCCGCCGCCTATGGCGGTGAGTTCGCTGATTACGGCGACCATCAGCAGCAGTTCCAGGGTGCTCCGCCGGCGGCCCCGCCGCCCGGCCAGGG
>NZ_BAAGZI010000043.1:0-25957 GCF_054778695.1 Actinocorallia lasiicapitis | reverse complement strand
GGCCGCGCCGCAGTCGCGCGGCGGCCGGGGCAAGGGGCCGCTGCTGCTCGGCGCGGTGGGCGTGGTGGGTCTGCTGGTGATCGGTGCGGGTTTCTTCGGCTACCGGAGCTTGAACAGCGGCTTCTACCTGGCCAAGGACGGCGATCAGGTCGCGCTCTTCGAGGGCAGCGCCAAGAGCCTTCCGGTGCTGGGCAGCCAGGCGTCCAAGACGAAGGACCAGCCGGGGATCGCCTTCGCCGACCTGCCCGCCAAGGAGCAGGAACGCGTCAAGAACAAGATCACCGCGAAGAGCCGCTCTGCGATCAACGCCGAGATCACCAAGCTCCGTGACGGCCAGTGCCAGTTCACCATCAAGGACGACGGCGGCAACGCCAAGATCGTCAAGGGTGCCGGGCAGGAAGGCTGCGCCGAGCTCGTGGTGGACAACGGCCCCGACGGCAAGCCGCTGCCGGGCGTCGAGGTCAAGTTCCTGCCCGAGGACAGGCTGAAGAAGTTCAGCGAGCGGTTCGCGACGCTCGAGATCGCCACCAAAGAGCTCGAGACCCTGAAGTCGGTCGCTGACAACTGCCGGAGCAAGCCCGGCGCCAACGGTTGCCCCAAACCATAGTGAGGAACTCGCATTGAACGCGGTAGCCACGTCGTCGGCCGCCACGCCGACGGCCGCTCCTCCACGCCGTGCCGCGGCGCTGGGAATGCTGATCTTCGCGATCGTGGTCGCCGTCGCCGCGTTCGCCCAGGTCGGCCTGGTCCGTGACGGCCATCTCCCGACCGACATGTTCACCTACGGTCTGGCCATCGCGGCGCTGTCCGGGGTCGCGTTCTACGTGATCCAGCGGTTCACCCCGTACGCCGATCCGGTGCTGCTGCCGTTCGCGATGCTGCTGAACGGCCTCGGCCTGGCGATGATCTACCGGATCGACCAGACGACGACCGCCGACTTCCTCGACACCAAGGAAGCCTTCGAGACCGCCAACCCCGGCAGGACGTTCCAGCCGTTCGGCGCCGGCGCCAACGTGTTCAGCCAGCTCCTCTGGACGGTCCTGGCGATCGGCCTGTTCATCGTGGTGCTGATCTTCCTCAAGGAAGTCAAGATCCTCCAGCGGTACCACTACACGCTGGGCGCGATCGGCCTGATCCTGCTGGTGGCGCCGCTGGCCTTCCCCGGCGTCAACGGTTCGAAGATCTGGATCCAGCTTCCCGGCCTGTCGATCCAGCCCGCCGAGTTCTGCAAGTTCGCGTTCATCACCTTCTTCGCCGCTTATCTCGTGAAAAAGCGGGCGGCGCTGTCGCTGGTGAGCCGGAAGGTCGGGCCGCTGGAACTGCCGCGGTCGCGCGACCTCTACCCGATCCTGCTGTTCTGGATCATCGCGCTGGGCATCGTCGCGGTAGAGAACGACTTCGGCACCGCCCTGCTGTTCTTCGGCCTGTTCGTCGCGATGGTCTATGTCGCGACCGGCAAGGCCACCTGGGTCGTGATCGGCCTGGTCATGTTCCTCGGCGGGGCGGCGCTGCTCTACGTCGGAGCCCACGTCATCGGCGGGCCGCTCGAACACGTCAACCAGCGCATCGAGATCTGGCTCGACCCCAATCCGTACTTCGGTGGCGGCTGCAAGCTCCCCGACGGCACGATCAAGCCCATGGACGACATCGGCTTCGCCCAGCGGGAGTGCTTCAAGCTCGGCGGCGACTTCTCCACCAGCGACCAGCTGCTCAAGGGCATCTTCGCGCTCGGCGCGGGCGGTGTGCTCGGCACCGGCCTCGGCCAGGGCCAGCCGTACCTGAACGACCTCGCCTTCTCCGACGAGATCTTCACCTCGTTCGGTGAGGAGATCGGGCTGACCGGCCTGATGGCTCTGCTGCTCGTCTACGCTCTGCTCGTCGAGCGCGGCATGAAGGTCGCGATCTCCACGAAGGACGAGTTCAGCAAGCTGTTCGCCGGCGGAGTCTCCTTCGTCTTCGCGCTGCAGGTGTTCGCGATCGTCGGCGGTGTCACCAAGCTGATCCCGTTCACCGGGCTCACCACCCCGTTCCTCACCCAGGGTGGTTCGTCGCTGCTCGCCAACTGGATCCTCATCGCGATCCTGATCCGGCTGAGCCACGAGGCCCGCAAGCCGGCGCCGGTGTCCTACCAGGACGAGGGAATGACGCAGATCGTGAATTTGGGGGATCCGAATGGCCAGCGGTAACTCGATGGACAAGCAGCTCCGCCGGGTCGCGGTCTTCGGTCTCGGGCTCATCGGAGTGCTGGCGATCAACGTCAACTACATCCAGGGCACTCAGGCCGACAAGATCAAGGTGGACGACAACAACACCCGCCAGTACTCGGGGATCTTCCTGCGGGACCGCGGCGACATCATCTCCGCGGACGGTGTCGTGCTGGCCTCCTCCGACCCGGTCAGCGACGCCACCAAGCCCAAGTACCAGCGCAAGTACCTGAAGGACGGCGAGGTCTTCGTCCCGGTCACCGGGTTCTACGCGGGCACCTTCCAGCGCAGCGGGCTGGAGCTGGCCTACAGCTCGTTCCTCGACGGCCTCGACAAGTCGCAGACCGTCAACAAGTGGATCGACCAGCTCGCGGGCAAGAAGCCGACCGGCGCGAACGTGATGACCACGATCGACGCCAAGGCGCAGCGCGTGGCCTACCAGCAGATCAAGAGCACGAACCCGCGCCGGGCGTCGGCGATCGTCATCGAGGTCAAGACCGGGGCGATCAAGGTGGCGGCGAGCTACCCGTCGTTCGACCCGAACACGGTCACGAACATCGCGAAGGCGTCCGACGACCAGAAGGTCCTGACCCAGCTCGATGCCGACAAGAAGGGGCATCCGCTGCTGAACAAGGGCTTCGCCGAGGTCTTCCCGCCGGGTTCGGCGTTCAAGGCGCTGGTGGCGTCGTCGTTCATCAACAACGGCGGCAACGAGAACTCGCAGGTCCCGTCGCCGCCGACCGAGAACATCCCCGGTTCGACCTTCACGGTCAAGAACGACTGCGCCAACAACGACACCGTGCTGATCGAGGCGTTCGCGCAGTCCTGCAACCTGCCCTTCGCCAAGATGGGCTCCGACGACGGCCTGCTCGGCAACTCCAAGGTCGCCGCTACCGCCCGCGCCTTCGGCTTCTACGAGAAGATCCAGGTCGAGGACGGCATCACCGCCCCCGCCAGCGTCTACCCCACGGAGAACCCCGCCGAGGCGTTCCTCGGCTCCTTCGGGCAGGGCAACACCCGGGTCACCCCGCTGCAGCTGGCGATGATGGCGTCCGCGATCGCCAACGACGGCTCGATGATGAAGCCCTACCTGGTGGACAGCGTGAAGACCAGGGACGACGACAAGATCTACAGCGTCGACCGCAAAAGCCTGGGCAAGCCGATCACGGGCGACACCGCGAAGCAGATGCAGGACCTGATGCGCGCCGTCGTCCAGCGCGGCACCGCCGCCTCGGCGATCGGCGGCTCGAACCTCGCGGGCAAGACGGGCACCGCCGAGCTCGGCTCGGGGCTGGACCGTGGTCTGTGGTTCGTCGGTTTCGCCCCCGCGAACGACCCGAAGTACGCCTTCGCCATCCAGATCGAGGGCACCAAGGGCCAGTTCGGCGCCAGCACCTCCGCACCCCCGGCCGTCGCGATCATCAACGCTCTGGCGAAGTGACACCCGCGCTGTGACGAACCCGCTCGGTCACCGGTACCGCCTGCTCAGGAAGCTGGCGGCCGGTGGCATGGGCGAGGTCTGGTTCTCCCGCGACCTGGCGCTGAACCGGGATGTGGCGATCAAGGTGCTGCGTCCGGAGTTCCTGGGCGACGCGCAGGCCAGAGCCCGGTTCCGGGAGGAGGCCCGGATCTCGGCGATGCTGCTGCACCCGGGCATCGCCCAGGTCTACGACTACTCCGACGACGGTGATCTCGCCTATCTGGTGATGGAGCTGGTCGAGGGCGAGCCCCTCGCCGACATCCTGCGCCGCAACGGCACCCTCACCCCCGAGGCCACCCTGCATCTGCTCGGCCAGGCCGCCCAGGCGCTCGACCACGCGCACCGCGCCGGGATCGTGCACCGCGATGTCAAACCGGGCAATCTGCTGATCACCGCGGACGGCGCCCTGAAGGTGACCGATTTCGGCATCGCCAGGACGGCGGGCTCCCACCGGCTCACCGCCACCGGAACGATCATGGGGACGGTCCAGTACGTCTCGCCCGAGCAGGCCGACGGCAAGCCCGCGGCGGCGGCCAGCGACCTGTACTCGCTGGGCATCGTGGCCTACGAGTGCCTGACCGGCGCGGTCCCGTTCGACGCCGAGACCCCGGTCGCGGTGGCCGTCAAACATCTGCGGGACGAGCCGCATCCGCTGCCCGAAACAGTCCCCGACGGGGTCCGTGCCCTGGTCGAGCAGCTTCTGACCAAGGATCCCAGGGAACGTCCGGGATCGGCGCTGGCCGTCGCCGAGCGGTGCGGGATGCTCCGCCAATCCATGATCGAACTGCGTGAGGCGCGGGACGAACTCCCCGAAACGCCCAGGGCTCCCGCCGATCCGGAGGCCCGTTCCCCGGTGCTGCTGGCGTGCCTGGTCGCGGCCGTCCTGGTGCTCGGAGCGGTGCTGGGCGGGGCGCTCGTGCACGAACCGACGGACGCTACCCTCAGCGGTAACAACGAAGAGCCCGCACAGGTGAGTCCACGCCCCACCCCACCCGTAACAATTCCTGCAACCCCGTCGCGACCCGCCCCTGATCCCGCTAGCACTGCATCACGGGCGCTAGGTTCGGATAACAAGGTTTGACTCAGATGAGGGATAGAGCGAAATGACACAGCCTCGGCTGCTGGGCGGCCGGTACGAGCTCGGCGGGGTCATCGGCCGCGGTGGCATGGCCGAGGTGTACCGGGCGCGTGACCTGCGTCTGGACCGGACTGTCGCGATCAAGACCCTCCGCGCGGACCTGGCACGTGACGCGACGTTCCTGGCCCGGTTCCGGCGCGAGGCGCAGTCCGCCGCGTCGCTGAACCACCCGTCCGTCATCGCCGTGTACGACACCGGCGAAGACGAGATGGACGGCCAGCCCATCCCCTACATCGTCATGGAGTACGTCGAGGGGCACACGCTCCGCGAGCTGATCCGGCCCGAAGGCGGCCAGGAGCGGCGGCTCCGCCCCGAACGGGCGCTGGAGATCGTCGACGGGATCCTGCGGGCGCTCGACTACTCCCACCGCGGCGGGATCATCCACCGCGACATCAAGCCGGCGAACGTCATGCTGACCCGGTCGCATGAGGTCAAGGTCATGGACTTCGGCATCGCCCGCGCGATGTCGGACTCGGCCGCCACCATGACGGCCACCGCCCAGGTGATCGGCACCGCCCAGTACCTCTCCCCCGAGCAGGCGCGCGGCGAGCGCGTCGACGCCCGCAGCGACCTGTACTCCACGGGCTGCGTGCTCTACGAACTGCTGACCGGGCGGCCCCCGTTCCAGGGGGACTCGCCCGTCGCGATCGCCTACCAGCACGTCCGCGAGGAGCCGATCCCGCCGTCCCAGCTCGACCCGGAGATCCCCCAGTGGGCCGACCGGATCGTGCTGAAGGCCATGGCGAAGGACCCGGCCCACCGCTACCAGTCGGCGTCGGAGTTCCGCGCCGACATCCAGCGGGCCATGCAGGGCGTCCAGGTGGCTTCGCAGTCGACGTCCACGATGGTCGCGCCGCCGATCGCCGGAACCCAGGTGATGGGGCAGGTCCCGAACGGGCCGACCCGGGTGCAGCAGCCCGTCGGGCCCGCCACCTACGCGTCGCAGGGCGACTACGACCTGCCGCCCGTCCGGTACGAGGACAACCAGTACGGCGGCCCGCCGTCCAACGGCCCGCGGGGCGGGGCGACCTCCTACGACGACGCGCCCGGCAAGAAGGCCCAGAAGGCCGGTCTGTGGGTGCTCGCCGGGGTCGTGGTCGTGGCGCTGTTCGCGACCCTCGCCTACGTGCTGACCAGCGGTGACGGCGACGGGGAGAAGGGCACCAGCAAGGTCACGATCGCCAAGGTCGCGGGCGAGGACGGCACGTCCGCCCACAACAAGCTCCAGGCGCTCGGGCTGAACGTCACCGACAAGCCGAAGGCCAGCGACAGCGTCCCGGTGGACCAGGCGATCTCGACCAACCCGCCGGAGGGCACCGAGGTCGAGAAGGATTCCGACGTCGTCCTGTACATCTCCACGGGGCCGGCGAAGAAGAAGGTCACGATCCCCTCTGGTCTCGTCGGCCAGCCCTGGACCAAGGTCAAGGTCAAGCTGGAGCAGCTGAAGCTGTCCCCGGTCATGGTCGAGGTCGACCACCCGACGCTCGCGCCCGGCAGCGTCGTCTCGACCGAACCCGGCGCCGGCGCGACCGCGGTCGAGGGCGACGAGGTCAAGGTCAAGGTCGTCAAGGAGGCGGAGATGCTGACCATCCCGCAGCAGCTCCTGGGCCTCGACCAGGCGACGGCCACCCAGATCCTCAAGGAAGCCGGGATCACCAAGTTCAAGTTCGTCGAGCAGTTCCCCGAGGGCGACGTCCCGTACACCACCGGCCAGGTCTTCGCGGCCAACCCGGCCATCGGCGGGAAGATCGCCAAGAACCGGACTCTGCTGGTCTACATCGTGAAGGCTCCGGTCGTCCCGGATCCGACGACGCCGACCGACCCGGCCACCACCCCTCCGCCGGGTGACGGCGACGGGACCGGTGACGGCGGCGACGATGGCGGCGGGGGCATCACGGTCCCCTGACCGCTCCGCTCGACTCTGTGAAACGCCCTGGGCCTCGGCCCGGGGCGTTCTCCGTTTCCCGGGCCGGCTGTCTGAGCCCGGACATGCGAAGAGGGCTTCCGCCACTCGGGGGCGATGGCGGAAGCCCTCAATCATGTCTTCGGTTCGGGCGGGGGGTTCGTTACACGATCCTGGAATTTGGTTGAAGAAATTACAACCCGGCCAGCCAGGTGCGGAGCAGCCGGTGCCCGTGCTCGCTGAGGATCGACTCCGGATGGAACTGGACGCCCTCCAGCGGGGCGCTCCGGTGCCGCAGGCCCATCACCACTCCGTCGCCGGTCAGGGCCGTCACGGCCAGCTCGTCGGGGAGTGTCGCCGGTTCGACGGCCAGCGAGTGGTACCTCGTCGCCTGGAACGGCGACGGCAGCCCGTCGAAGACTCCTTCACCCGAGTGGAAGATCTCGCTGGTGTAGCCGTGCACCACTTCGGGCGCGTGGCCGACCTTCGCCCCGAAGCGGTGGGCGATCGCCTGGTGGCCGAGGCAGACCCCCAGCAGCGGCCTGCCCTGTTCGGCGGCCTCGTCGATCAGGTCGAGGCAGACGCCCGTGTCGGCCGGATGGCCGGGCCCCGGGCTGATGAGGACGCCGTCGGCCGCCTTGGCGTGGGCGACGGCGGCGTCGGCACGGTCCAGGACCGTGACGTCCGCGCCGAGCTCCTTCAGGTACTGCACGAGGTTGTGGACGAAGCTGTCGTGGTTGTCGACGACCAGCACGCTAGGCATCGTTGAGCGTTCCGTGGTCGAACTGGATCCGCGGCTCCAGCCACGGGAACGCGAAGTACCAGAGCGCCAGCATCAGCACACCGATGACCACCACGGCGACGGCGGCCTTGGCCGCGGGGGAGCCGCCCGGCAGATGGCGCCAGATCCACGGGTACATGTCAGACCGCCTTCTTGGTCGGGCTGGTCACGCGGGGCACCTCGCTGGTGAGCTCACCGAAGACGATGTAGCGCTGCGCGGCCGAGTACTTGGGGTGGCAGGTCGTCAGGGTGATCATCTTCTTGGTCGGCTTGGCGTTCGGGTGGAACGGCACCGGCTCGATCACATCGAGCTCCGACGGCTGGACGATCTTGTGTCCGGTGACCTTGTAGACGTACTGCTTCTCCCGGGTGTCGATCAGGATCTCGTCGCCGGGCCGCAGCTCCGCCGCCTTGTTGAACGGGGCGTCGTAGGTGGTGCGGTGCCCCGAGATCACGAAGTTGCCGATCTGGCCCGGCATCGCGGTCTTCGGGTAGTGGCCAGGGCCCTTGCGCAGATCCGCGATGTTGACGCCCTCGATCACGACGAACTTGTAGTCCTTGCCGAACCGCGGGATCCGGATCAGCGCGATCCCGTCACCCAGCTTGATCTGCTCGTTGGTGACCTTGGGGCCCGACGGCTTCGACCACTCCTCGTCGAGCTGCTTGGCCAGGGAGTTCTGCTGGGCGTTGGTGTACTGGCCCGTTCCCCAGAGCTCGTAGGCGACGAAGAAGAGCAGCAGCAGACCGAAGGTGATGCAGATCTCTCCGGTGCCCCTGATGAGGCCACGGATCATGACGGCTCCCGTTGGACTTTGGCGCGCGGACGAGTGGGACGGTGGTCGGACAGGTGGGACCATTATTCACGTCCACTGATCGGCTACCATCGGGCTGGCTGTGGTCATGGCTCAATCACGACTACACTTTGCCGGACTGCACGTTTGAGGAGAATCCACCGTGGCCAAGTCCAAGACCCGCAAGAAAGCCGTTTACACCCCGCCTGTGAAGGCGGAGAAGGTGGCGGTGACACCGCGCTGGCTGGTGCCGGTGATGCTTTTCGCGTGGCTGTTCGGGCTGGGCTGGATCGCGACCTACTACGTGTCGGCGTCCACCGGCGCCGACATCCCGTTGATGACGGATCTCAACAACTGGAACCTGGGCATCGGGTTCGTCGCGATCATCTTCGGTGTGGTGCTGTCCACCAAGTGGCGTTAGCGCGAGTTTTCCACAGCCTGGGGATAAGAGATCCACTTATCCCCAGGCTGTGTGACGTTATCCACAGGGTGTCAGTACCCCAGAGACGTCAGATGCGCCGTCTGCGCGAGCGTCAACGCCGCCAAGACGACCGCGACCCCCACCGACGCACCCGCCTGAACCACCGTCCTGCGATCACGCGGCGCGTACACAAAGGCGAACCCCAGCACCGCGCCGGTCACGAACCCGCCGAGATGGCCCTGCCAGCTCAGATTCCCGCCGCTCGCCCCGCTGAACACATTGATCATCACATTGATCGCCAGCATGAAGATCAGCGGCTGGAGGCTGAGCCGCTGCCGCAGCGCCACCGCGAAATACGCCCCGAACACCCCGAGAATCGCACCCGAAGCGCCGACCGCCGCCGAATCCGTCAGATAGACCAGGACGGAACCGCCCAGACCGCTCAGCACATAGAGCACCAGAAAGCGGTACCGGCCCAGCAGCAGCTCCAGCGGACCGCCGATCCAGTACAGCGACAGCATGTTCACCGCCAGATGCGGCAGCCCCGCGTGGATGAACATCGACGTGCCCATCCGCCACCACTCGCCGGCCGCCACCGCGTCCGGGTACAGGCCGTACTCCATCGACTGGCGGTCGGGGAAGACGTCGCTCAACTGCCACAGATAGATCACGACATTGATCGCGATCAGCGCGTACGTCACATACGGTCTGGTCGCGATCGCCCCGCCGTAAGGGCCCTGCGCCGAGCGGACGGTGCGGTTGCCCGCACGGACGCACTCGGGGCACTGGAAACCCACCGCCGCCTCGACCATGCAGTCGGGGCAGATGTGCCGGTCGCAGCGGGCGCATCGCAGATGGGTCTCCCGGCCGGGATGCCGGTAACAAGTGGGCACCCCGGACTGGGCGGGAGCCTCAGGAACGTCGGTCACGTCCTACCAACGACTAACGGCGGTCGATCGTCACGGTCTCGATGACGATGTCCTCGACCGGACGGTCGCCGGGACCCGTCTTGGTGTTGCCGATGGCGTCGACGACGTCCTGGCCCTCGATGACCTCACCGAAGAGCGTGTGGCCGCCGTTCAGCCACGGGGTCTCGGTGGTGGTGATGAAGAACTGCGAGCCGTTGGTGCCGCGGCCGCCGCGCTTGCCCGCGTTGGCCATGGCCAGCAGGTACTTGCGGTCGAACTTGTTCTGCGCGTGGATCTCGTCGTCGAAGTCGTAGCCGGGGCCGCCGATGCCCTTACCGAGCGGGTCCCCGCCCTGGATCATGAAGTTGTCGATGACCCGGTGGAAGACCGTGCCGTTGTACAGCGGGGTCTGCGAGACCACGCCGGTGCCCGGGTGCTTCCACTCCTTGGTGCCCTCGGCCAGGCCCACGAAGTTGGCGACCGTGTTGGGGGCAAGGTCGGGGAAAAGCCGGACCACGATCTTGCCCGCGGTCGTGTTCAGGGTGGCGATCGTCTCCGCCATGTTTCTTCCTCCTCGTTGGTGACTCAAGGTTCATCCTGCCAGGTCCGGGGAAGGGACCGGTTCAGGGACCGCCATGACCGGGGGAGGAAAGCGTGCCCGTTCGTATCTTTGTTCGCAGAACGCCTGAGCCGGAGGTCGGCAGGCTTCGGGGGCTGAGCACCAGTGCCATGTCCCATGCCCGCCACGGAGCCTCGCTCGCGGCCAGCGGCACAGGGCGGGCCAAGCATCTGGCCGCCGAAGGCAGTGTCGCCGCCCGCAGGATCGCCGTAGACCGCACCAAGGCCGCACGAGGCTGGACCGCTCCGCAGATGGAGCGTGCCGCCTGCATGTTCGACGACCAGATCGCACCGCGGATCAGCGGCGTCATCCACAACACGGCCTCGTGGATGGAACCGCCCCGTCGGCGCAGCAACAAGATCCGCAACATCGCGTTCGGCGTGATGGCCTCGTTCGCGGTGATCGGGGTGGCCGCGATGGCCGCTCAGTACCGCCGCAACCAGCTCGCCGACCTGCTCGAACCGGCCGAAGGGCTGGAATTCGAGACGCGTTACCGCGAGGAGACGGAGATGGGGTCGGACGGCCGGCTGTCCAGCACCTACACCGCCACCTCCGGCTACACCGACAACGGCACCGGCGTCGGCCGGGGCAGCGGCACCGGCAGCAGCCGGGGCGTCGGCGGCACCAGCGGTCCGGATCACGGCCTCGGCCACTGAGACGGCCGCCGGATCTTCCCGGCGTACCGCCTAGGGCTACTCGTCTACCGACGGGTAGCCCATTCGGGGTTAACCGGTACCTTTGGCCCATGCTGAAGGACGCTGCCCGTCGGCTGGCCGGATCCGCCGTGCACTGGGGCCACGAACTCGTCAAGCGGCTGGGTGAGATCAGCCCCGCCTCGCCCGGTGGGAAACACTTCCACCACCTGGGCGAAGGGGTCTGCATCGCCTTCCCGCAGGGCGCGATCTTCGGCGATCCGTGGATCTCGATCGGCGCCCACACCCTGGTCGGCACCCATGTCTCGATCTCGGCGGGCTTCATGCCGGGGCTCGAACTGGGCCCCGACGTGATCGTCGACATCGGCGAGAGCTGCTCGATCGGGCGCGGCACCCATATCGTCGGACACCAGTCCATCAAGATCGGCAACGACGTCTTCACGGGCCCCTACGTCTACATCACGGACCAGAACCACACCTACGCCGACCTCGACGCCCCCATCGGCCGCCAGTGGCCCGAGAACTCCCCCGTCGAGATCGGTGACGGCTGCTGGCTCGGCACCCAAGCCATCATCCTGCCGGGCACGAAACTGGGAAAGAACGTGGCGGTCGCGGGCGGGGCAGTGGTCCGTGGCGAGTTCCCCGACAACTGCGTGATCGCGGGAGTCCCCGCCAAGATCGTCCGTCGCCATGACGCGTCGGCCGGCTGGCTTCCGCCCATGAAGACCCGTCCCCCGCTCATCTCCGCCGAAGAACTGGCCCTCCTGGCCGTGGACGGCATGAACGGCCTCCAGATCATCCAGGACCGCATGATCGCCCAGAACCTCGAGGAACAGGCCGGCTGATCCGGGGCCGGGATCCGGGGCTCAGTGGGATTCGGTGGCGTCGAAGTACTCGCGGCCAGGGGTGGTGGTGCCGCCCAGGAGTTCGGTGACGGTCACCGGGGTGAGGCCGCGGGACTTGCAGGTGTCGAGGATGCGTTGGACGGCGTCCACGGTCGTCGGGTAGATGTCGTGCATCAGGATGATGGCGCCGCGGCGGAGGCCGTGCCGGGCGCGGGACGCGATGCCCGAAGCGGACTGGTATTTCCAGTCGAGCGTGTCGGTGTCCCAGAGGATCTGGGCGAGGCCCTGCGACTTGGTCTCCGCTTTGACGCGTTTGTCGGTCGCGCCGTACGGGGGCCGGAAAAGGGTGGGATCGATGCCCAGATAGTCCTTGAGGGTCTGGCGGGTCTTGTCGATCTCGTCGTGGATCTTCTTCTTGGAGAGGCTCTTCCGGTTGAGCTGGAGATGGTGCTCGGTGTGGACGCCGAGCTCATGCCCCTCGACGAAGGCCCGTTCGACGTCCTTGCGGAAATGCCTGGCCTGCGGGCCGACCACGAAGAACGTCGCGTGGGCCTTGTTCCGTTTGAGGATGTCGAGCAGCCGCATCGTGTCGAAGCCGGGGCCGTCGTCGAAGGTCAGGGCGACGCACTTGACCTTCGCGCAGTCGACCGGCTCCCGTTCGGGACGCTGCGGAGTGGTCGGTGTCGGGGTGGGCGTGGGACTCGGCGTGACCGGGATCGCCAGCAGGGGCAGCCGCTCGGGCGGGACGTCGGCCACCGAACTCGTCGCCAGGAACGCGAGCGCCCCCAGCGCCACCGCCCCGTAGGCCGTCCCCCGTCGCACGCAGCCGTCCCCCGCATCACCGTTGATCGTGCGACAAGCCTAGACCCGCGAATGCGACAAAGTGTGAAGACAGTAAGAAAGCCGGACACCTCGGGTGTCCGGCTTTCTTCGTTAACGCAGGTCAGGCGTTGGTGGCCCGACGCTGACGGTAGGGACGGTCGCCGCCGCCGTTGTGGCGGGGCGCGCCACCGGTGGCGTTGCCGCTCCGGTACGGACGCTCGCCGCCACGGTTGTCGTACGAACGGTTCTCGTGGCCGCCGCCACGGTTGTCCGACGAGCCACCGCGGTTGTCGTAAGACCCGCGGTTGTCGTAGGAACCGCCACCGCGGTTGTCCGACGAACCGCCACGGTTGTCGTAAGACCCGCGGTTGTCGTAGGAGCCGCCGCCACGGTTGTCGGACGAGCCGCCGCGGTTGTTGTTGTAGCCACCGCCGCCACCACGGTTGTCGTAGCCGCGGCTCTCCTGCGGACGGTCGCTGCGGTTGCCGCCGCCCTGGTACGGAGGACGGCCGCCTTCACGACGCTCGCCGTACGGACGTCCCTCGCCCGAGCCCGAACCGGACTCGTCACGACGGTACGGACGGCGGGGGCCGCCGCGGCCGTTGAACCGGCCGCCGCCACCGCCGCCTCCGCGACGGGCCGGGCGCTGCTCGCGCTCGGGGATGATCGGCTCGAGGATCGGCTCGCCGGACGGCCTGCGCGCGCCCGTCAGCTCCACCAGCGAAGCGTCCATCGAGGTGACCTTGACGCGGTCGGCGTGGATGCCGGCGCGGCGCATCATCGCGGTCGTCGCACGGACCTGGTGGGACAGGACCATCGTGATGACGGTGCCCTTCTCACCGGCGCGCGCGGTACGACCGGCACGGTGCATGTAGTCCTTGTGGTCGGCCGGCGGGTCGACGTGCAGGACCAGGGAGATGTCGTCGACGTGGATGCCGCGGGCGGCGACGTCGGTGGCGACGAGCACCCCGATCCGGCCCTCACGGAACTCCGCGAGGGTACGGGTGCGGAGGTTCTGCGACTTGCCGCCGTGCAGGCCCGCGGCGCGGACACCGGCCTGGGCGAGCTGCGTGGCGATCCGGTCGACGCCGTGCTTGGTCCGGGCGAAGATGATCGTCCGGCCCTCGCGGTTGGCGATCTCCGCGGTGATCGTGTTCTTCTCCTTCGGCGGCACCAGGATCAGGTGGTGCTCCATGGTGTCGACGGACTCGTCGATCTCGCCGATGGAGTGGTGGACCGGGTCGGACATGTACTTGTTCACCAGCACGTCGACCTCGCGGTCGAGGGTGGCGGAGAACAGCATCCGCTGGCCGCCGGGGCGGACCTGGTCGAGGATGTCGGTGACGTCGGGCAGGAAGCCCATGTCGGCCATGTGGTCGGCCTCGTCGAGGACGAGGATCTGCACGTCGGACAGGTCGGCGGCGCCCTGACGCATCAGGTCCTTGAGCCGGCCGGGGGTCGCGACGAGGATCTCGACGCCGCGGCGCAGCGCGTCGATCTGCTTCGGCATCGACGTCTGGCCGATGACGGTCTTCATCCGCAGGCCGACGGCGCGGCCGAGCGGCTCGAGGTTGGTCTGGACCTGCTGGGCTAGCTCACGCGTCGGCACCAGAATGAGGCCGAGCGGCTTCTTCGGACGGGCCTGACGGTGGGCGAGCAGGGTCAGCATGGGCAGACCGAAACCCAGGGTCTTGCCGGAGCCGGTCTTACCGCGGCCGAGGATGTCGCGGCCGCCGAGGGCGTCCGGGATCGAGGCGGCCTGGATCGGGAACGGGTGGGTGATGCCGCCGCGTGCGAGGCTTTCCACGATGGCGGCGGGGAGCCCGAGGTCAGCGAAGGACGGGAGGTCGTTCTCGACGGCCTCGACCGTCTCGATGATCTCTTCCTGGGCAGCATCGGACACGACAGATTGAACGTCTGACACGCAAAACCTTCCGAGAGGGGGGCACGTCTCGGGAGGCCCTGATCGTGAGTGCCATGACGACGGCACCTGAGGGTCGCTGCAAGGACGAGCCCGGCGGCCCATGTTTTGGGCGCGCCGTAATTGGGTGAACGCTGGTTCCAACGTTGCGGATCTAAGGTCTTATTTCCACAACAGCTACTCAGCATACCCGTAGCAGATCGAACACCCGACCGGGTTTCCGCCAGACCCCCTTGGTGACCTGGGCTCCTGCCGTTGCGACGTCCCGCGCGAACACCTGGTGTGACAAGGATCTCCCTCGCTTCCCGCGCCGGTGGATCACCTTCTCCACCTGCGGATTCGGCTCAGAACAGGCCCAGCTTGCGGCGCGTGAAGAACAGGAACACCGCGCCCGCCGAGAACAGCATCGTCCCGATCGACGCGAACAGCATCAGCGGGCCGCTTCCCGTGAACGCCAGGTTCCCCGAACCCGGATCGCAGACGGGCGTGTTCCCCGCGTTCCCCACCATGAAGATCAACGAATCGGTGTCGGAGACGGTCACGCCGCCCGTGAGCGTCGCCTTCTGCACGAACGTGACCCGGTAGACGCCTTCCTGAGTGAACGCCCATGTCCCGTGCGCGTGAGCCCCGGCCGCCAGCTTCGCCGCCGTGCTCTTCCCGCTCAACACCACCGTCGAAGCGCCCGTGCCCGTGCCGGTTCCCGTGCCTGCGGTGTAGAGGACGAACTTGCCGGGGCCGGTCACGCGGTCGACCGTCCAGGTGACTTCGCCGGCGGTGCTCTCGTTGGCCCACCCCAGGTAGGGGGCGCCGGTCGTCTGCGTGCCCGGCAGCGCCCAGACCGTCGAGCCGACCGTCCCGAGGAACGTCTGCCCGGCCGCCACGGTCGCCGTGGGCGTCACCCGCACCGCCACCGACCCCGGCTCCTTGTAAACGCCGCTCGCGTCCTTGACCTTCGACTCCAGCTTCCCCCCGGAAACCGTCGCCACATAGTCGAGATGCCCGTCCACCACCGTCGTACAGGGGCTGACCGTGCTCGAAGGACCGGCCGTAGCGGTCGCGGTGGCCGTCGCCGTCGTCGTGGGCGTCGGACTCCCCGTCCCCGCCGGCTTCACGAGGTAGCTCAGCACCGGGGAGGTGGACGCGGCGAAGTCGTCGGTGTACTTGGGCGCGTACCTGGCCGTCAGGGAGTGGGTGGCCGCGGTCAGCGCGGTGGTCTCGAAAGTGGCCGCGCCGTTGACGAGCGGGGCGGAGCCGAGCAGGGTCTCGCCGTCGTAGAACGCGGCGTGGCCCTCGGCGGTGGGCGGGGTGACGGTCGCGACCAGGGTGACCTTGTCGCCGACGGACGGGTCGGTCACCGGGGTCGCGGTCAGCGCGCTCGTGGTCGGGCCGCCGACCACGAAGGCGACCTTGACCGGTGCGGACTTGAGTTCGGCCGTCGCGCCCTTCTCGGTGACGGACACCTCGAAGGTCGCCTCGTAGACGCCGTCCTTGGTGAAGGCCCAGTTCAGGTCCTGGTGGCCGGTGGCCCCCGCAGTGGCGGCGAAGGGTTCCACGTAGGAGCCGAACTTGGTGCGGTCGACCGCGGGGTCGGAACTCAGCAGGCGCTGGAGCTTGCTGTCAGGCCCGACCTTGAAGATCTCCAGCCTGCCCGGTCCCGTGACCGACGCCAGCTTGACCGTGACGCCCTTGGCCTGCTCGAACGCCGTCGGGACCAGCTTCGCGAACGACCAGCCGAGCTGCACGTCTCCCGTGGTCAGCGCGGCGGGAGTACCCCAGATCTTGGTGTCCTTCGGGCCGAGGAAATCCCAGCCGGCCGCGGCCTCGGCCTGCGTGATGACGTGTTCCGTCTTCACGCGGAACACGAGCTCAGCGGGGTCCTTCTCGGTGGCCGCCGCGCCCGTGCCCAGCAGCGACTTGATCGCCAGCTTCTTGTCGGCGCCGTAGGTCGCTGACAGCACGTCGACATGGCCGTCCACCACCGTCGCCTTGCCCGGCCGGGGAACCGGCGCGGGCGGCGGGTCGGCGGCGAGCGCGGGTGCGCTCCAGAAGGCCAGGACGCCCAGGACGAGCGCGGCCAGCATTCGCTTCATGAGTAGATCCCCCGGTTTCGCCAGAGATCACATCATGCCGTGACAGGTGATGTCACAACAGCCCCAGTTCTGGTCACAATGACTTCCCGGCGTCAACTCCTTGGCCGAACCGATTCTTGGGAGCCCCGGCCTGTTTCTCCAGCCTGTGGATAAAACGCGGCCCGTGGCGCTCGACGTCAGGGCTGGCGGGTCGGGTAGACGGTGATCTGGGACAGGTTGACGTGCTTCGGCTGCTCGGCCGTGAAGGTGATCACTCCGGCGATGTCGTCGGCCGTCAGCCAGGGGAAAGCCTCACGCAGTTGCCCGACATAGGCGTTGATTCCGTCGTCGGTGACATGTCCCTGCAGTTCGGTCTCCGCCAGCGCCGGTTCGACCGCCGTCACCCGGACGCCCTGCGGCCCGAGCTCCGCGCGGAGCGTCCGCGACAGATGGCTGACGGCCGCCTTCGTCGCGTTGTAGACGGCGAAACCGGGGAAGACGACCTGCGCGACGATCGACGAGGTGGTGATCAGATCGGCCGGCCTGTCCTGCCCGGCCGCGTCGAGAAGGTCGGGCAGGAACGCGTCGATGACGTTCAGCACGCCGCCGATGTTGACGTCCACCTCGCGCCGCCAGTCGGCGGTCTTCCGCTCCTGGATCGGCGCGGGCAGCATCACTCCGGCGTTGTTGACGACCAGGTCGACGGGCCCGAACGTCGCCCGGATCCGCTCGGCCGCCGCCCCGACGGACGCGGCGTCAGTGGTGTCGGCGGTGACGGCCAGCGCCTCACCGCCGGCCTCCTTGATCTCCCGGACGACGTCGTCGAGCCGGTCGGTGCCGGGCGCGGGCAGCGCGACCTTCGCGCCGCTCCCGGCGAGCCGCCTGGCGGTGGCGGCGCCGATCCCGCTGGAGGCCCCGGTCACCACGGCCACGCGGCCGGCGAGCGTCTGAGCAGTCATGTCGTTCTCCCTCAAGGCGTTCTGGCGGTACCGCTCATGCTGCTGCGGCCGCCCGCACCTACCCAGGGCCGAACCCAACCGTGGGACCCCCGAACCTGGTTCCCCCAGAACCACTTTCACGCCGTACCATGATTCCATGGATAACAGGTCGGAATTGGGGGAGTTCCTACGCTCACGCCGCGCCAGGCTGAAACCCGAGGACGTCGCCTTGCCCCGCTACGGCGAACGCCGCCGCGTCCCCGGCCTGCGCCGCGAGGAGCTGGCGCAGTTGGCGGGCCTGAGCGTCGACTACTACATCCGCTTCGAACAGGGCAGATCCGACAACATCTCCACCACGATCATCGACGCGGTAGCCACAGCCCTCCGCCTGGACCCGGCCGAACGTTCCCACCTGCACAACCTGTCCCGAGCCCTCCGCCCCCCCACCCGCGAAGAACCACCACAATCAGTACGCCCAGGCCTCCTCCGCCTCCTAAATTCGATCAAGGACACCCCAGCCGTGGTCATCGGCCGCCGCACCGACCTCCTGGCCTGGAACCCCCTTTTCACCCAACTCTTCTTCGACCTGTCCACAGTCCCCAAGGCCCACCGCAACAAGGCCTACTTGTTCTTCACGGACGAGTCGGTCCGTTCCCGCTACGTCAACTGGCAGGACAAGGCCAGCGACCTGGTCGCCTACCTCCGCCTGGACTTGGGCCGCCACCCCGGCGACCCCACTTTCCCCAAGCTGATAGCCGCCCTGTCGAACACCTCCCCCGATTTCCAAGCCCTCTGGTCAGCCCACGAAGTGCGTGACAAAACCCACGGCACCTACCGTTTCCACCATCCGGTGGCCGGTGAATTCCCGCTGACCTACGAAACCCTCCGCCTCCCCGACGACCCGGACCAGGCCCTGGTCACCTACGCCGCCGCCCCCGGCACCCCCGCCGAATCAGCCCTGAAACGCATAGCGACCTCACCCCCACCGGCTCCGCTCACCCCTCTCTGATCCCACCTCGATCCGGCGGCCCGCCGCCGCCAGGGCACGGCGGACGCTACTGCGGCGAGCCCGTGAGCGAGTGCGTCCCGTCCGGAGGACAGGCGGCGTCGCCGCGGCGAGGAGCCCGTTGAGCTGGCCGGGCGTGGCCGCGACGAAGATGCCGGCGACGCCACCTACGACCGCGACGAACGCCGACGCCTGCTCGTCCACCCAGATGTGCAGGGCGCCCGGATGAGCGCGGACCAGCAGGTCGAGGGCCTGACGACCGGTGACGGGCCGCCCGCCCGGCCCGTCCCAAGTGGCGTCCAGCATCGTGACGGTCATGCCGCACCCCGCGCCCCGACGTCGCCGCGGCGGGCCCAGCCCGGCCGGGCCTCCGACCGGCGGCGACCCATGCGGCGTGGTGCGCGCGAGCGGGACGACGCGGGCGGCGGCAGCAGACGCACGACCGCGCGCCCTTCCTCCCTGCCGCCCGACCGCACCGCGACCGGCTTCCCCGCCGGAACCGGCCGATCTTCAACCGGGGGAGCCACGACCGGCACGGCCTGCTCAGCACGTCCCTCCCCGACGGCCACGGCGGCCTTCTTCTCAGCACGCGCCGCAGCCGCGACCTGGCGGGCCTGCTCGGCCTCGACAAGCTCGACGTTCATCTGGGCGATCTCGGCACGGAGCCGGGTGGTGTCATAGGCGACGCCCTCAGCGGTCAGACCGGGCCGGTCAAGGTCCAGGACCATCCGGACGACCGCACGCCGTTCGGCGAGGGCCCGCTGTATCGCGGTCCCCGACAGCCGCACGTCCGGCAGGTCGTACGCCTCGGCCGTCGCACGCTGCGCGTCAATCAACACGACCGCCAGATCGAACGCCCCCGATGCGCCACGCGCGACCACGTCAGACTGCCCGCCACAAGCCTGCCCAGCAGCATCCGGCAAGCCCTCGGTGGGCACGGCCGCCGAGTCGAGCACACCGGATGTGACAGGCGCGGCCATGGCGGACTGCCCGCCACGTGCCCGTCCAGCAGCGGGCACGGTGGCGGCCGACGGATGCTCAGTGGACGCGGCCGCCGAGTCGAGCAGGCTGGGGAGGACGGGCGCGGCCTTGGTGGGCCGGCCGTTGTGGGGCTGCTCGGCGGTGGGGGAGGTGGTGGGTGGAGGTTCGGTGGCCAGGGCGATCGCCTCGTCGGCGCTGATCTGAAGGTCTTCGGCCAGGTCGGAGGTCAGTTCGCGGAGGGGGTCGCCAACCGGGAGGGTCGTCAGGGCGGCGATGCGGACTGCGGCCCGCGCCTGTTCCCGGGTCAGGGTGCGGCCGGGCAGCCAGGTCGCGATCCAGTGGCCGTCGACCAGCGTGGCGTTGTGGGGAGTGGCGTCGTGCCAGATCAGCCGGTCGTCGGCGATCCGCACCTCGGCCAGGTTTCCGGCGACCCGACGATCGGCGGGGGAACTATCCTGTGTCACAGCGGACCTCCATAGTCCGTCAGGCCCCGGGTCCCAGCGTTCGTGGCGCTGGCCGGGGCCGCTTCTGTTGGGGGCCGCGGCGACGGCGCTCGGGGGTTGTCCACGCCGCCGCCGCGGGGTCATGCGGGGCTACCAGCCCTGGGTGATCGGCAGCCGGATCTCGTTGCGGGCGTCGACCTCCACCTGGTGGCGCAGGGCGGCCAGCAAGCGCGGACCGTCGTCCTCGATCAGCGTGCAGCCGAGCCGGCTCCCAGCGGTCACCCGCGTCGCCTTCCAGAACTGCTTCTCACCGGACCGGCGGATATGCCAATCCGGCCACTCCTCACGCAGCCGCTCGACCGTCACGGTTTCCGGCTCTGGCCTGTGCATAACACCTCTTCCTGGTGGGCGCGACGGCATGGGGTGTTCGGGCGAACCTGCCATGCCGTCGCGCGTCCGGTAGTACCGTCGGCTAGGCGGTACGTTCCGATCGTGAATGTAGGACCTACATTTGTCTAGGAGATCCAACAAAGATCTTGACGCGATCCGGCCACGGGATTCCCGCCATTTGACACACCAGGGAGACTCGCCGCATGGCCAACCCGTCCTACATCCCGTCAGTGCGCGCACGGAGACTCGCCAGGATGCTCCGCGACCAGCGCGAGGCCATTGGGATGCACCAGTCCGCCGTCGCCGCGCATTTCGGCTGGTCAACAGCGAAAGTCGGGCACATCGAGTCGGCCCGGAACAAGGTCAGCGCCCGCGACGTCGCGCTCCTCCTGGAGGTGTACGGCGTCACCAGCCCCGAGCGCGAGCAGGTCCTCGCGCTCGCCCGCGAGGCTGATCAGCGGAACTGGTGGACCGATTTCCGGGGCGTGCTCACCGGACCGTACGTCGCGCTCGAAGATGCCGCGTCCTCGATCTGCGAGTGGGCTCCCCTCGTTATCCCCGGCCTCCTCCAGACCGTCGACTATGCGCGCGCGGCTATGACGGCCGGGGCGCTCGGCACCCAGATCCCGGACCTCGAGCAGCGGCTGCGCGCCCGCATGGCTCGGCAAACGGTGCTCACGCGCGCCCAGGATCCGCCGCGCCTTCACGTCGTCATCGACGGCGCGGCCCTCACCCGGACGGTCGCCGGCCCCGAGGTGATGCGCGGGCAGCTCCGCCACCTCCTCAACGAGGCGGCCCGGCCGAACATCACCATCCAGGTGATCCCCGTGGACGGTGAGACCCATCCGGGGCTGGACGGCCAGTTCATCGTCATGCGGTTTCCCGACGATCTCCACCCCGACGTCGGCTATGTCGAGGGGTTCATGGGCGGAACTTATCTGGAGAGTCCACAGGCCGTGGGCCGCTGTACGGTGGCGTTTGAGCTGCTGGCCAAGGCAGCCCTACCACCCGACGATTCGGTCGTCCTCCTTGAGGAGACCGTCAGCAAGTAGAGGTCCAGGCCAATGACCCACGATCTGTCCGCTGCGGCATTCCGCAAATCGACTCACTCGGCCCCGAACGGCGACGCGTGCGTTGAGGTCGCCCGCAACCTTCCCGGCATCGTCGCCGTCCGCGACTCCAAGCACGCCGATCTTGACGTGCTCGTCTTCGCCCCGGCCGCGTTTCGCGCGATGACCACCGGCATCAAGAACGACTAGCAAAACAAAGGCCCCCGGCGTCCGAGACGGATGCCGGGGGCCTCTGCGCGTCCCGGTCCAGGCCAGTGGAAGGGATACGCGGTGGTTCGCCCAGACGATCGTACCTGCCCGGTGCCCGGAAGGGGCAGTGCCGAGGGTCCCCTGTGCCGCAGGATCCTCGCGCGATCGGGCTCCGGAGACGGGTGAGCCCGCCCGAGGAAGGTCGGGCGGGCTGAATGTGGAGCTGTGGGGAATCGAACCCCAGACCTCTTGTATGCAAAACAAGTGCTCTACCAATTGAGCTACAGCCCCGTGGTGGGACCAGCGTACCGAAGGTGGGGGGCTGGTCGCGCACGTGTTTCCGGCGTCGGGCCCGAGGGGCCGACGCCGGGGTTTGGATCTGTGGTTATTCGGCCGAGGTCGCCTCGGTCCACAGGTCGAGCTCGGCGCGGTCCTGCTGGAGGCGCTTCCAGATGGCAAAGCCGCCGAGACCGAGGATGGCGAGCACGAGAAGCTTCTTCACGGTGAGGACCCCTTCACCTCTGACAAGTGGACGGTTACGACTCTAGCAATGGCGTGGATCGGAACCGTACCCCTGCGGGCCCTTTGTGGTCTGTCCTGATGAGGCGACGTTCCGTTGTCGGGGTTTCTCTTGGTGTGCTGGGGGCCTCTGGTGATGTTTGTCCGGCTTTGGTCTTAGGGGTGGGGGGTGTTCAGGAGGAGGGTGGTGACGGCGGTGAGGCGGTCGGCGGCTTCGGGGTAGGTGGTGTAGCCCATGCCGGCTTGGAGGAGGGCGCCGGAGTAGGCCATTTCCAGGGCCGTCAGGATGAGGGGGTCGTGGTGGCCCAGGGCGCGGCGGAGGTGGGCGCGGATGGTGGTGCCCACACGGAGGCGGAGTTCCTGGACGTCGGGGTCGGAGGCGAGCAGGGCGGTCGTGCAGGCGGAGGCCAGTTCTGGTTCGTCCGCGACGAGCAGGGCGATCGCGCGCATCGCTTCGGGGACGTCGCCCGTGGTGATGCGGAGCTGGTCGAGGCGGCGCCAGAACACCTCGGCGAGCAGGTGGTTCTTGGACGCGAAGTAGGTGTAGGCGGTGGCCGGGGCCACGCCCGCGCGGCGTGCGACGTTCCGGACGGTCAGCCCGTCGTAGCCGGTTTCGCCGACCTCGGCGACGGCGGCCTCGGTGAGGCGGCGCACCGTGTCGGCCTGGCGTTCGGTCAACCGCCGGCGCGTCGATTCCGGTGCAGACACATGTCCGGACATCGGTCCAGGATACCGGGGTGGCCACGGACCCCCTGACCGCCCTGGTATGCCCTTAATGTTGGTGTTCGTGTGGTCCACACAACAGGAGGTGGCGACGGTGGCCCAGCCGCTGCCGATCATCGAACGCGGGTCGCTCCGCGACTTCGCCTACGAGACGTTGAAGCAGCGGATCATCGCCGCCGACCTCATCCCCGGTCAGCGTCTGTTCGAGCGCGATATCGCCCGTGAGCTGGGCGTCTCCCGGATTCCGCTGCGCGAGGCGCTGCGCCGGCTGGAGACCGACGGGCTGGTGCTGGTCGTGCCCGGCAAGGGCGCGCTCGTCTCGCCGTTCACTCCCGCGGACGTCCGCGATCTGTTCGATCTCCGCGAATCCCTCGAATCGCTGGCCGCCAGGCTCGCGACGGAGCGCGCGAGCAAGGAGGGCCTGTGGCTGCTCCGGCGCAGACTGCGGGAGATCGAGCGGGCGACGGCGCGCGCCGATCTGGCCCGGATCGCGCAGGCGAACGTCTCCTTCCACGCCGAGATCGTCCGGCTGGCCGGCAACCCGCTGCTCACTTCGCTGATGCGGCCGGTCGAGCTGCGGATGCAGCGCCTGTTCCATCTGACGGCCGAGCGCGACATCGTCGAGCAGTGCGCCGAGCACGGTGAGCTCTACGAGCGGATCGCGGCGGGCGACGCCGCCAAGGCCGAGCACTGCGCGTTCCACCATGTGGCCGACTGGCGGGAGCCGTCGCTGACGATGGCCGCGGGCTGGGCGGTTCCCGACATCGATCCGGACCGGGTGGCCCGTTCGCGACGGCGCAAGCGCAAACAGGACCTTGAAAGTAAGTAGGTACTTATGCGACCGTGACGCTCATGAGCAACGCGGTCCCCAGCGTCGTCCGGGAGTCGATGAGCGGTCTCGTCCTCGCGGGCGCCGCCGCCAACATCATCATGCAGCTTTCGCGCCTTCCCGTCGGGCACGGTGTGGCCAACAGCAAGGTCGACAGCGGACGCGTCGACAAGCACCCGCTCAAGCGCCTCCGCACGACCCTGTCGTACATCGCGATCGCGATGCTCGGTGACGACGACGAGCGCACCGCGTTCCGCAAGGAGGTCGACAGGCAGCACCGCCAGGTCCGGTCGGACGCCCCGGTCAAGTACAACGCCTTCGACCGGGAGCTCCAGCTCTGGGTGGCCGCCTGCCTCTACTTCGGCCTCGAGATGGTCTACGAGATGTTCCACGGGAAACCCGACGCGCGCACCCAGGACGTCCTCTACCAGCACAGCGCCCGCTTCGGCACGACCCTCCAGATGTCCCGCGACCAGTGGCCCGCCGACCGCGCCGCCTTCACGGCCTACTGGGAGAAGAGCCTCGAGGAGCTGGAGACGGACGAGACGACCCGCACCTACCTCCTGGACCTGGCCCGGCTGGCCTTCCTCCCCAGCCCCTTGCGCCGGACCCTGGGCCCCTTCCATCTGTTCCTGACGACGGGCTTCCTCCCCCAGCGCTTCCGCGACGAGTTCGACCTCCCCTGGGACGCCCTCAGCCAGCGGCGCTTCGACCGCTTCATCCGCCTCTCCGCGACGGTGAACCGCACCCTCCCCCGCCCGCTCCGCGAATTCCCCTTCAACCTCTACCTGTCGGACACCCGCCGCCGCATCCGCACCGGCCGCCCCATCACCTGACGCCCGGAAAATGTCAGACCCCTGAGGCAGCATCGCTCTCAGACCCATCCCCCTCGGGTCCACAGCGCGGCGACGGCGTCTCGGGGGCGCGCCGTCGCCGCGTCCGACCCCGGTGGGGTGCGGTGGGTCAGTTCGTGGTGAGCGTGTAGGTGACGGAGGTGGAGTACGAGCCGGAGCCGGCGGTGAGCTTCAGGATGTGCGAGCCGGACGGCAGCGCGGGGAGCTGGGCGTAGAGGCCGCAGCCGTAGACCTGGTAGGTGCCGGGGTCCCAGGAGACCGGGTTGTCCTTGACGGGTGTCACGGTGAACGGGGTCGGGGTGATCGTCACGGGGGTGATGGGGGAGCCGTCGAGGGTGGCGGTGCCCTTGGCGGCCCGCATGAAGTCGGTGCAGTCCTGTTCGGACTCCGAGAAAAGGTTCAGCAGCGGCGCGAACAGGGGACGTCCGGCGGGGACGGCGCAGGTCCGCTCCACTTTGCCGTCCAGGGCTCCGGCGAGGAACCAGATGTCGCCGGGCTGGCCGACGGCACAGTGGGCGCCGGTCTTGTCGGTGAGGGGGCTGGTCCTGGCCGGGGAGGCCAGCGCCCAGTTCCACCATCGGCCCTGGAGTTCGCCCGGTGTGGCCGTGGAGCGCTGCTCGGGTGCCGCCGTTTTCGGGGCCTCCCCCGAACAGGCCGCGAGCAAGGGGAACAGCAGTACGAGCGCGACAGTCCTGACCATTCAGGCACCCTAACGTCAGCTCCGGTCACCCTGTGCACAACGCCCGCCGCGAGCATGGTTCCCACCGCACAGCGCCGTCCCAGCCTGTGGAGAACTTCTGGTACACGGCAAGGCCGCGGTGTGGATCACAGGGGGGACCGGCCGAAGGACAGGTGCTGGGGACAGCACACCGGCAGCCTGTGGACAACCAGAACCCGCCCTTTCCACCGCCACCTGTGGATAACTCGGTGGACAACCCTTTCTCCCGCTCTGAGCTGCGGCGATACCGGGAAACACACGTGCGGAAGCCCACAAGCCCCGCCCTGTGGACGATGCGTCGCCCCAGGAGTCCACAGGGCGGGCCGGACCGGAGCGATAGCAGACGCGAGGGGTCCGGCGTGCCGTGAACGACCAACAAGTTATCCACAAGAGCCCTGTGGATAACTTGCGGCATGGTGTGGACCGCGGTGGGTCAGTCCCAGAAGCGGGCGGACTCGCGAGGACGGGCGTGCCGTCCCGAACGCGGAGCCAGCAGCCGGGCGGTGGCGGTGACGAGACGCCGCCGATGCACCCAGGTACCGGTGTGGAACAGCGCCATGAACCCGATGAAACCGACCGCCGCGAGCTCGAGCTGCGCGACGGACAGCGCCGAATCGACGGGCTGGATCCCGGCCGACAGCACGGCGGTCTCCACCGGGGCGGGCGCGAGCGAAGGCGCGGCCGCCGGCGGCGCGCTACCCGGCGGCACGGCCACCGAAGGGCTGTGGACGGCGGGCGTCCC
>NZ_BAAGZI010000042.1:0-26304 GCF_054778695.1 Actinocorallia lasiicapitis | reverse complement strand
ACCCGTGCCGAGCTCCGCGCGGCCGGCAGCCGGTCGCCACGGGGCGCGGGCCAGGGCACCGCCGCCCTGACGCCCAGCGAGCGCAGGATCATCGGGCTCGCGGCGGACGGCATGTCCAACCGGCGGATCGCCCAGCAGCTCTACGTCACCCAGAAGACCGTCGAGGTCCATCTGACGAGCGCCTACCGCAAACTCGGCATCACCCGGCGCACGGAGATCGCCCGGATCCTCGGCGAGCTGGGCACCTGAACGTCCGGCAGGGCCGCACCGGCCTACTCTTCGGGTTTCGACTCGGGAAAGGCCCTGATGGCCGACGGACCGTCGAAAGCGACAGTGAGCTCATGACAGTTCCCTCACTTCGTCGGCCTGAACTTCTCTACACTCCGGACGGCCACTACCGTCCGCAGTTGTTCGCCGCTGATTCGCCTTCCGCCTGGGAGGAGCTCGACACGCTGCTGCGTTCGGGTGCGGTCGCCGTCGCCCATGACACCATCGAAGCGCAGGTCGAGGAGCTCATCCGCTGCCGGTGCCCGTTCGTCGACGCCAAGTCGGCCGCCGAGATCAAGCACCGGCTGATCGGCGAGGCTCCCCAACGCTATGGAACCTGGGTCTGGTACCCCTGGTCGGGATCGATCATCCACACCCTCCCGGAGCCGGAGTTCCGGGAGCTGCGCGGCAACCGGAACCTGCCGCTGATCTCGCCCGCGCAACGCGCCGTCCTCGCCGCCCGGCGGATCGGGGTGGTCGGCCTGACCTCCGGCGCCGAAACGGCCAGGGGCCTGTGCCTGGAGGGCATCGGCGCGCACCTGCGGCTGTCGGACGGCGGAACGGTCGAACTCAGCCATCTCAACCGGATCGGCGCGCGCCTCGCCGACGTCGGCGCTCCGAAGGCGGACTGGCTCGCCCGCCGGCTCACCGAGACCGACCCCTACCTCGATGTGGAGGTGCGGCCCGCGGTGACGGCGGAGACCGTCGGCCGTTTCTGCGACGGCCTGGACCTCATCGTCGAGCAGTGCGACGACCTCCCGACCCGCTTCCTCGTCCGGGAGCACGCACGGACGCGGGGGATCCCCGTGGTCAGCGCCGTCGACGAATGCGACCTCCTCGACATCGAGCGCTTCGACCTGGACCGCACCCAGCCGGTCTTCCACGGCCTCGCCGGAGCCCTCACCTCGGCCCAGGTCCGTGCCCTTTCCCCCGACCGCCTCCGCAGCCTCCACCTGCATCTGACCGCGCACGAGAACCTCCGCGGCGGCGTCAAGGCCGCCCTGCCGCGCCTGGGCAAGGAGCTCGCCTCCTGGCCCAGACGCGCCTCCGACACCGCCGCGGCCGCCGTCTCCTCCGTCCGCGCCATCCGCCTCATCCTCCTCGCAACCGACGACTTGCCGTCCGGCCGCTACTTCGTCGACGCTGAGATCGACAGGACGAAAGGGGCTCCATGAACCAACCGCGCGAGGTCCGGCTGCTGGAACGCCGCGAGGAACTCCACATGATCGACGACCTGCTGGACCGGTCCGCCCAGGGCGGCGGGGGCGGCATTCTGCTGCTGGGTCCTGCGGGCATAGGGAAGACCTCACTGCTCGGCGCGGCCCTGGTCAGGGCGGAGACCCGCGAGCACAGGGTCATGTCCGCGAGCGGGTCCACGCTCCGCAAGGACACCGCCTTCGGCCTGCTCCTCGACGCCTTCGGCGCAGCGCTCGAAGGAATCCCGCGGGAGGAGCGGGCGGCGATGTTCGCGGGGGCGGCGGCTTCGGCGGCGCCCCTGTTCGACCGTGCGGACTCCCGAGAACACGGCGGTGAGTTCGAACTGCTGCACGGCCTGTTCTGGCTCATGCTCAACCTCGGCCGCGGCGCGCCCGTCCTCCTGCTGCTGGACAACCTGCAGCTCGCGGACGAATCCTCCCTGCGCTTCCTGGCCTTCACCCAGAACCGCCTGGAGAACGAGCGCGCCGCCCTGCTCTGCGCGACGAGGCCGGAAAGCCACTCGGCAGCCGCTCAGCGCCTCCTCGATCTGATGATCACCCATCCGGCCAGTCGTGTGCGACGTCCCCGTCCGCTGTCGAGATCCGCCACCGGCGAGCTGATCGCCGACAGGTGCGGGCTCGCGCCGGGCGAGGAGTTCCTTTCGGCATGTCACCACGAGACCGGCGGCAACCCGCTCTATGTCTCCGAACTCGTGCGCGGTCTGTCGGATCAGGGCCTCACCCCCGTCGACGAGCTCGCCGAACGCGTCACCACGATCGGTTCGAGCGCGATCTCCTGGCGGGTCTCGCAGGAGCTGGCCCGGCTCACCGGCGCCGCCAAGGCCACCGCGACCGCGCTCGCCGCCCTCGGCCCGGACGCCGATCTCCAGCGGATCAGTGAGGTGACCGGCCTGACCATGGACGACGTGCTCGTCGCGAGCAGCGAACTGGAGGCCGCCCACCTGGTGCGCGGGCCCGCGGCGGGGACGGCGGGGCCGCCGGAGTTCACCCACCCGCTACTCCTGGAGACCGTCTACTCCCTGCTGTCGCAGGAGGAGGCCGTCCGCATCCACAGGGCCGCCACCGACGCGCTGTCCGAGAGCGGCGCGACCCCGGAGGAGATCTCCGCGCACCTGCTCAGGGCGGGCCGGCCACGCCCGGCCGACCTGCCGATCCTCGTGGAGGCCGCGAAGACCTCGACGCGTCGTGGCGCGCT
Source organism: Actinocorallia lasiicapitis (assembly GCF_054778695.1). NCBI lineage: Bacteria > Bacillati > Actinomycetota > Actinomycetes > Streptosporangiales > Thermomonosporaceae > Actinocorallia > Actinocorallia lasiicapitis. The sequence continues at coordinate 23,625 of NZ_BAAGZI010000042.1, read as the reverse complement.
GGGCGCGGCCAACATCTTCCTGCGGCACGCCCTCCAGGCCGAGCAGCCCGCGGCCGGACGGCTCGCGCTGCTCCTGGAGGCCGCCCTCATCGCCTCCCAGGTCGACATGGCAGGCACGCTCGAACTCGTCGACGAGGCGTTCGAGCTGACCGACGACCCGCTCACCCGCGCGGCGCTCGCCGGCATGGCGGGCACAGTCGCCCCGTGGCTGGCCAGGGCCGACCTCATCGAGCTGGTCGTCCGCTGTGCGGAAGGGCTTCCGCCGGAGGCCGACGATCTGCGGCGCCGACTGGAATCGATTCTGCTGGGCATCCCGCAGATGCTGCCCGGCTGGGACCATCTGCTGCCGCGGCTGGAAGCGGCCAGGAAGCTGCTGCCCTCCTCATCGGTCGAAGGCGCGCTCCTCGAGGCGATGATCGCTTCCTGGGACATGCAGGCGGCCCATCCGCAGGCGTTCCAGCGCGCGTCGACCGCCCTGGCCAACCCCGGTTTCCGGAGCGCGGTGGCCCGGGGGGCGCTGAGCGGGACGCCGGCGTTCATCGTCGCCTTCCACGACGAGCCCAAGCGCGGGATCCGCGCCTACTCGGCGCTCATCCACGAGGCTCAGCTGGTCGGCTCGCTGTCGACGCTGGCTTTCACCCAGATGTGGCGGGGCTCGGGCTGGCACCGGATCGGCCAGCTCGCCGAGGCCGCCGAGGACTTCGGCTACGCGCTCGAGGCCGAGCGCCTGGCGCCCTCAGGCCCCGTCCTGGAAGCGTCGCTCGGGATGCTCGCGGCGGTCCGGATCGACCAGGGGGATCTCGAGGACGCGGAGCGTCTGCTCCGCAGGTCCGACGAGCTGCCGCCGGATTCGGGGGTCTTCTACTACTCGGCCCACGCCTGGGCCTTGCTGCACTTCGCCAGGGAACGGTACGCCGACGCCCTCCGGAACGCGCTCAGCGCACGGCAGCGCTACGCTATGGGCGGCGGCAGGAATCCCGCCGTCCTGGCCTGTCGCGGGATCGCCGCGCTCAGCCTGCACAGGCTCGGCCGGCACGACGAGGCGGTCGAGGTCGCGGCTACGGAGTTGGTGATCGCCCGGGAGTGGGGGAGGCCGGGTGCGCTCGGCCGCTCGCTGCGCGTCAACGGACTCGTCTGCGCCGACCGGGACGGGAGGAGGGAGCTGCTGCGGGAGTCCGCGCGGATCCTGGAAGGCACCGACTACCTGCTCGACCTGGCCGAGACCCTGTGCGTCCTGGGTGAGGACGAGCTCGACTCGGGCGATCTGGACGCGGTGCAGGAATATCTGGGCCGCAGTCTGGATCTGGCGCACCGGTGCGGGGCGAACCTGCTGACCGAACGGGCCCGCCGCGCGCTGCGGCGGGCCGGTTACCGACCCCGCCGGACCGCTCTCACCGGGCCCAAGTCCTTGACGCCGAGCGAGTCGCGGGTCGCTGAGCTGGCCGCGCGGGGGCAGACCAACCGGGAGATCGCCCAGAGCCTGTTCGTGACGGTCAAGACCGTCGAGGTCCATCTGTCCAACGCCTACCGCAAACTCCAGATCTCCAAGAGAAGCCAGATCGAGGCCGAGCTGAGAGCGGAGGACTGACCGGCCCCGCGGCGTTCCACGATCACCCGGCGTCCTGCGCCGCCAGCATGTCCCGGAGCTGGAATCTCCGGGTGAGGCCGAGCTTCTTGTACACGCTGGACAGGTGCACCTCGACGGTCTTGACGCTGACGTAGAGCCGTTGGGCGATCTCCCGGTTGGTGAGTCCCGCGACGGCGAGCTGCGCGACGCGTTCCTCGCTCGGCGTCAGGGCGTCCCTGCCGATCTCGTGGGCGGAGTGCCTGCGGCCGCCGGGCCGTCCACCGGCCGCCCGCAGTTCACTGCGGGCGGCCTCCGCCATCCCTCGCGCGTCGAGTTTCTCGATGAGGTCGAGTCCTTCCTCCAGGAGGGTGCGGGCGACGGCGCGCTGGCCCCGCCGCCGGTTCGCCGACCCCAGATCTATCAGCGCCTTGGCCAGCTCCAACCGCGCGCCACAGCCCCGGAGCAGCTCGACACCCCGCTGGAGATGCCTCTCCCCGCTCCCCGGCCCCTCGATGCGACCGAGGACCCGCAGACTGCGGCCGACCACATGAGCGGCCCCCCACGCTTCGGCCTTGTCCAGTTCCTCCCGGGCGAAGTCCAGTGCCCGCTCGTGGTCGCCCATGGCGTGCAGGCAGAGCGCCGCGTCCGACCGCCAGGCCACCACCGCCGGATTGTCCCCCGCCCGGTTCCGCAGCCACCGGCCCGCGCCCAGAGCCGACTCCAACGCGTCGGCGTAGGCGCCCTGCGCCATCAGCAGCCGGGTGCGGGCCTGCCTCAGACCGTGCCCGATCGTGTAGGGCGGGGGTGAGCCGCCCGGGGCGAGCCGGTCCAGGAGTTCCTCCGCCTCGTCGAGACGTCCGCGTTCGACCAGCACTTCGGCCAGATAGCCGGCTGCCATCCGGCTGACGCCGTCCATCGGCGCCCTGCGCCCGAGGGCGAACACCTCGCGCAGGTCGGCTTCCGCGAGGACCAGTTCCCCCTTGCGGAGCCGGCCGAGGCCGCGATGGGTGTAGGGCAGCGCCAGGACGTTGGCGCCGCCGCCCTTGCCGCCTTCGATCAGTTCGGAGAAGGCGGCGATGCCGGAGTCCAGATCGCCGAGCAGCAGTACCAGGGAGCCGATCTGGCCGTCCGTCGCGCCGGCCGACGCCGCGTCGATCATCGCGGGGTGGCCCAGGGCGATCCGGGCCCTGGCGAGGCCCTGGGAGTCGCCCTGCAACGCCTCATGGAACGCGATCGCCGACTGGAGGAGCGCCGCGTCCAGAGAAGCCGACCGGGCGATCTCCCGCAACCCCGGGATCCGGGCCGCGTAGCCGGGGACGGCGTCGGCGACCATACCCGCGACGAGCAGGGCCTCCTCGACTCGGCAGCGCACGCCGGTCTCGTGTTCGGGCACGCCGTCGGCCAGCCCGGCCAGGCGTTCGGCCATGTCCTGGCCCTGCCCGAGCCAGATCTGCGCCCAGACCGCGGCCGCCGTCAGCCGTGCCGTCTCGACGGGGTCGTCGACGAGCCGCAGCGCCTCCTGGAGGTGCTCCAGCGTCCGGGCCATGTCGACGCGCCCCGCCACCGCGATCGTCGCGTCGAGGATCCGCAGCCGTGTCGCGTGCGGTGCCTCGGCCCGCAACGCGTGGGTGAGGTAGCGGTAGGCGCTCTCGGGATCTCCCTGCGCGGCCGTCCGGTCGGCGATCCGCAGCAGCAGGTCGAGGTGCTCGCGGGGCGGCGCCGGGAGGGTCAGGAGGTGGGAGACGGCGGCCTCGGGGTCGCCGTCCTGCCGGATCAGGAGTTCGGCGGCCTCCCGGTGGTAGCGGAACCGCACGGGGATGGCCAGTCGCTGGTACACGGCGCTCCTGATGAGGGGATGGAGGAAACGGACGGTCGACCCTCCCCGCTCGGGTGCGCTGAGGAGCTCCAAGGTCTCCAGCTCACCCAGGCAGGTCCAGAGCTCGGCTTCGGTCAGGCCGCTGAGCAGCCGGAGATGGCGCAGTTCGGCGGGGTCGCCCATGACGGCGAGCGCCTCGGCGACCGAACGCGCCTCGGGGCTGAGCCGGCGCAGCTCCACCGCGAGCCGGACCATGAGGACTTCCGCGCCGAGCAGTTCGACGGTCTCGGGAGTGATCTGCCGGACGGTGAAACCTCCGTCCGCGAGGGCTCGTGCGACCTCCTTGACCAGCAGCGGGTTGCCGTCGGTGAGCTCCAGGCAGGCGGCGACCGCCTCCCGGGACGGTCGCTCGCCGAGCGCCGTCTGGAGCACCAGCCGGACGGCGTCGCCGCTGAGGTTCGCCGGGATCAGCGGCCGGACGTCGTCGTGGATGAGCGCACCGAGCACGCCGTCCGCGCTGGTGTGCCCGCGCGTGGTGCCGACGACCATGACGTTCGCCTCGTGCGGCCGCGAACGCACGTAGGCGAGGAAGCGCAGCGACGCCTCGTCCGCCCACTGCAGGTCGTCGACCGCGAGCAGCAGCGGCCGGTCCTGGGAGAGCTGGACGGTCAGCCAGTACAGGCTGTGCACGAGCGCCATCTCGTCCGGCGCGCCGTGGTGCCCGAACCGTCCGAAGAGACGGCCGGCGGGCTCCGCGGACCCCGCCAGCCAGCGTTGGCGGTCCCCCTCGTCCGACCTGATCAGCAGCCCTTCGAAGAGCTGGCGCACCAGCCCGAAGGAGAAGTCCTTCTCCAGGGGGGACCCGCGGCCGGACAGGGTGCGCAGTCCCCGTGCCGAAGCCGTCTGCAGCGCCTCGTTGAGCAGGCTGGTCTTTCCGCGGCCCGCCGGGCCGGCGACGACGGCGAAGGAGCCTTCACCGGTCATGGCCTGACGGATCCCGGCGGTCAGGACGGCGATCTCCGCGTCGCGCTCGAGGAGGAGATCGATCTCAGTGGTCACAGACGAGAAGGGACTCGACGACCGTCGCCCGCTCGTGCCGGCTCCAGACCGGCGGGGCCGCCCAGACCGGCAGCGGGAACCGCGCGGTGAGCTGCCGCAGCACCTCCTCGATCTCCATCTGGGCGAGGAACGCGCCGACGCAGTAGTTCCGTCCCGCTCCGAAGACGAGCGGGCGGCGCTGGTCGGTGCGCGCGAGATCGAACGTGTCGGGCGAGGCGAAGGCCGACTCGTCGCGCTGCCCGGAGATCACCGAGCAGCGGAGCCAGGTTCCGGCTTCGACCTCGAGACCGTCGATGACGGTGTCCGACAGCGCGATCCGGTCGATGACCCCGACGCGGGGCGTGTAGCGGATCGCCTCGGTGACGGCCGCCCCGATCCGTTCGGGCTCCCTGGCGATCGCGTCCCACTGGCCCGGCGCCTCGATCAGGTCGATGAGGGCGGTGGCGAGCTGCATGGTGGTGTTGTCCGTGCTCGCCTCCAGCAGTTCCATGGTGCTGTTGACCAGCTCGTCCTCGGTCAGCCCGCCGGACTCGCCGTAGGCGAGCATGGCGGAGAGCAGGTCCTCGCCGGGCCGGGCCCGCCGTTCGCTGAGTTTCTCCAGCACGTAGGCGCGGAGATCCTCGGCCGCGCCGAGGATCTCCGCGCGGTAGGACGGGTCCTGCCGGAACATCTTGAGGATGGCGTCGGAGGTCCGGGTGAGGAAGTCCGCGTCCTCGTCGGGGGCGCCGATCAGCCGGCAGAACACGATTCCCGGCAGCGGGACGCAGAGCCGTTCGACCAGGTCGATCTTGTCTCCCGGCTTGCTGTCGCCGAGGAGCGTCTCGGTGATCTCGCGGATCATCGGCCGCCAGTTCTCGGCCTGGGCGGGGGTGAAGTAGCCCGCGATCGCGCCCCGCAGCCGGGTGTGGCGGGGCCCGGTGGCGTTGTGCATGGAGTCGCGCAACTGGTCGGCGAACCAGGTGCCGTCGAGCCCGCAGGCCGAGGCGATGCCGTCCATCCCGGTGCCCAGCCGGCGGTCGATGAGCGTGTCGCGGATCTGGTCGTGCCGCAGCACCTCGATGCCGCGCTCGCTCCGGAAGGCCCAGTCCCGGGCGCGGTGCTCGGCGAGGTAGCCGAGCAGGTCGGTCTCCATCCGAGGATCCGTGACGTCCATCGTCGCCAGCTCGCCGACGGTCCGCAGCCTGGAGGCGGAGGGTTTGGGCATGAAGAAACTCCTTGAGATGCCCCGATGTGTCTTGCGCCTTTTGTCGCTAGAGACTAGAAAACGATAAAAACCGAGGAAAGAGAAGGGCTTTTGTTAGATAGATCAGTCCGGTATGGTTCGCCACACGCAGTGATCGGGAGGATAGGGTTCCGCTGTGGTCTCCAGCCCCCAGGCGCAGCCGTTGGATGACGTCGACACGCGCCTGATCGACGCCCTGGCCGGTGACGGCCGCGCGTCCGTCCGCACCCTGGCGGCCTGCATCGGCGTCCCGGAATCCACCGCCAGGGCACGCCTCACGCAGCTCCTCGCCTCGGGCACCGTGAGCGTGCTGGCCATGGCGCACCCCGCCGCGCTGGGGCAGACGATCGTCTTCTACGCGCACGTCGAGTGCAGGACCGCTCCGCCGGCGGACCTCGACGCCCTGCCCGCCCTCGACGACTCGCCCTGGATCGCGCAGTCGGCGACCGGTCCTCGGCTGCTCGTCCAGATGACCTCGAAGGACACCGACGGTGTCCGCCGGTACCTCGACCTGCTCCGGGAGCTCGACTGGGTCAGGGCCGTCCACTCCTCGATCGTCCTGGCGCTCCACGCGGGCCCGGGCGCGGAGGGCTCGATCAAGGCCGCGCCGGGCGCCTGGGCCGTCGACGTGCCCGAGCTCGACGCGGTCGACCTGCAACTGATCCGGCTGCTGCGGGCGAACGGCCGGGCGAGCTACACGGATCTGGCGCAGGCCGTCGACCGGTCGATCGCCTCGGTCCGGCGTCGTGTCCTGAATCTGCGGGGCACCGGCACGATCAGGTTCACCACGATCATCGCGCACCCGCTGGGCGCCGGTTTCCGCGCGACCGTCGCCCTCGGCGTCGACGCCCGGCACCGGTCCGGCGCGCTGGCCCGGCTGACCACGATGGACGGCATCGACTACGTGGCCGAGACGACCGGCACACCGGACATCCTGTGCTCGGTCGCCGCGCTGGACCGCGACGGACTCTCCGACCGCATCACCCGCACGACGACCCTCGACGGCGTCCTGTCCTATGAGGCCACCCCGATCAACGTCCGCCGCAACCGGCTCCGCTGGACGGCCGGCCGGGCGGAAGAAGGACCCTGACCGCTCAGGGCGTGGTGGCGATCTTGGCGCCGAGGTGGGCCTCGATCTTGGAGACCTTCTCGGCGTAGATCCACTGGCCTGTCAGGTCGCCGCCGATGATGATCCCGTTGGCGGTGGCGCCGGAGCCGGCGGTCGGCGTGTACACGGGTCCACCGGAGTCGCCCGGTGCTCCGGCCGCTCCCGCCGCGCGGAATCCGAGCATCACGTCCACGACGCACCCCGCGGTCGGCGGGCAGAAGACGGCGTGCACGTCGATGACGCTGACGGAGCAGCGGGCCTTGGTCAGCCTGCCGCTCGCGCACACGTCGGCGCCGGCGACCGGGTCCGCCTTCGCCGTGACGGTCCGCGTGATCGGCGACCCCGGATCGGTGTAGATCTTGTTGGTGTAGGCGCCGCCGCCTTGGATCGCCAGGACGTCCCGTGGCGGATAGTTCTTGCCCTTGGTGAAGCCGTAGATGTTGAGGCCGGAGATGAGCCATTCGTCGTTGTCGTAGCAGTGCGCGGCCGTCACGGAGCCCCGGGCGCCGTTCGGGTACTGGACGGAGAACCCGGACGTGCAGTTGATCACGTTGGCCAGGATCGAGGCGCCGCCGTAGTGCGGGCTCGCGTCGTACTCCCGGCCGCCCGTGAAGGTCCGCACGGAACCGGACTCGATGACGATCCTCTCCTTGAAGCGCGCCGCCAGCTTCCGGAGGGGAACCGCGCCCCGCTCATCGGTCATGACGTGGACGCGCGGATCACCGGCCCGCTGGTAGGCCCCGTAGGAGATCGAGGTCGCGGCCGGATCCCAGGACCGTTCGGTGAGGGTCCTGAGGATGTCGCCGGTGTCGGCGCGGGCGGGGGAGTGGGCGCCTGCGAGGAGCAGGGCGGACAGGGCGGAGACCGCCAGGGCGCGGAACGGGATTCTGCTTCGCATAGGTGACAACTACCGGCAGGCCGCGGCCGGTCGCCTCGGGGTCCGACCCCTGGCCCGATCCCTGAGAACGCGTGGCGTGGGCGACGGGGCAAAGGTAGGGGAGGGCGCTAGGGGGCGACGCCGATGAGGGCTTCCCGGATCTCCCGGACCATGGAGCCCGGTCCAGCCGGACCGGAGCGAGGGGAGACCGGGTGACCGAACACCAGCATGACGACACACCGCAGGTGCCGAGAGAACCGGTGCCGGGCGACTGCCCGCGGTGCGGCGCGGCGGCCCTGCGCGCCTACCCCGTCCTGAGCGAGGGCGGTTGGTTCCTGGTCGTGAAGTGCCAGACCTGCCTCCATTCGGTCAGCAGAGAGCGCTGGACCCTGCTGGGGCCGGTGCGGCTGACCTCGGCAGAGCTCGTTCTGGACTGACCCGGCGCCACGAACCTGTCGACACAGAGACGCGGAGACATGCACATGATCGGAGTAGACGTCGGTGGCACCTTCACCGATGTGGTGGCCGTCCGCGACGGCGTCATCCACACGGTGAAAGTGCCGACCGACTCCCAGCGGACGGAACGGGGCGTCCTCCTCGGAGCCGAGGAGATCGGAGTGGCGCACGCGAACACCTTCAACCACGCCAGCACCCACGGGCTCAACGCCGTCATCACCCGGCGGCTGCCGAAGATCGCGTTCCTGACCACGCTCGGGCACCGCGACATCCTGGACATCGGCCGGACCTGGCGTCCCGTCGAAGGACTCACCGACGCGTCCTGGCGCCGCTCGTACGGCGACGCGGCCAGGCCGCTGATCCCGCGCTACCTGCGGCGCGGTGTGCGCGAACGCATCACCGCCGCGGGTGACGCGCTGATCCCGCTGGACGAGGAGCACGCACGGGAGCAGCTCCGCGTCCTGCGCCGCTGCGACGCCGACGGCGGGGTCCAGGGCGTGGCCATCTGCCTTCTCAACGCGTATGTTCGCGCGGACCATGAGGAGCGGCTGCGCGAGCTGGTCCGCGAAGAGCTCGGCGACGTGCCGGTCTCGATCTCCGCCGAGGTCTCCCCGCTGGCCAAGGAGTTCGCCAGGGCGTCGACCACCGTCATCGACGTGCTGATGAAGCTCATCTACGGCGACTACACCAGCGCTCTGGACGAAGGGCTCCGCAAGCGCGGCTTCGCCGGAGATCTGAACTTCGCCGACTGCGCCGCCCAGCTCCTGCCCGCGGACGTCGCCATGGAGCACCCGTTCCGGATCGTGTTCGCGGGACCGGCGGCCGGCACCATGGCGAGCGCCCACTTCGGCGAGCTGATCGGCGCCGCCGACCTGCTCTGCTGCGACGTCGGCGGCACCTCCTGCGACATCAGCCTGGTCAGCGCCGGCCGCCCGTTCGTCAACACGACCTTCGAGCTGGAACACGATCTCGTCGTCAACGCCCTGTCGAACGAGATCTCCAGCATCGGGGCGGGCGGCGGCAGCATCGTCTGGGTCGACCGGGCCGGCGAGCTGCGGGTCGGTCCTGGCAGCGCCGGAGCCGATCCCGGCCCCGCCTGCTACGGCGCGGGCGGTGACCGGCCCACCATCACCGACGCCTGCCTGCTGATGGGCATCCTCGACGGTGACGGGTTCGCCGGCGGGCGCATGACCCTGCGCGAGGACCTGGCCAGGAGCGCTTTCGACGCTCTCGACACCGGCCTGCCGTTCGACCGCCGGGTCCACTACGCCTTCCACATCGGGGTCAACCACATCGCGGAAGGGCTGCTCAACATCGCGGTCAAGCACGGCGTGGACCCGCGTGACCACAGCCTCGTCGCCTACGGCGCGGCCGGGCCGATGCTGCTGCCCGCGGTCCTCGACCTCGTGCACGCCAAGGAGGTGATCGTCCCACCGCATCCCGGGCTGTTCTCGGCGCTCGGCCTGATCAGCTCCGATCTCGTCCACGCCGACAGCCGGAGCGCCTACACGCTGCTCACCGAGGACGCCGCCGCCTCCGTGGACGAGGTGTACGACCAGATGGAACGGGCGCTCCGCGCGCGGCTCGGCGCGACCGTCGCGGACGGGGTGGAGTTCGTCCGGACGTTCGACGGCCGGCTCCTCGGCCAGACCTGGGAGACCCCGTTCGTCGAGGTGCCGTCCGGCGAGATCACCGCTGAGGCCGTCCGGTTGATGGTCTCCCATTTCCACAAGTCCTACGCCGAGCGCTCCGGCACGAGCTTCCCCGACCTGCCCGTCCAGGGGGTCACCTACCGGGTGCACGCGGTCGTCCCCTCGGCGAAGGTCGACTACCCGCGGGTCGCACGCCGGGCGGAAGGGGGTCCGGAGGCGGTCGGCTCGGTGCTGCTGCGCCATCTGGCCGGCACCGACCTTCGGGCGTCGGAGTACCGGCGTGCGGACCTCCTGGCCGGCGACCGTGTCGAGGGGCCGGCCGTCATCCGTGAGGACACCTCCACGACCTTCGTCCTCGACGGCCAGGTGGCCGACGTCGGCGTGTTCGGCGAGCTCCGCATCACCCGGCGAGGAAGGAAGGACCACTGATGGCAGAACGTTCCCCCGTCCCGGAGCGCGTCCGGTTGAAAGACCTCGACGACGACGCCTTCGCCGCGCGCTACGGCGCCGACCGGTTCACCACCAGCGTGCTGGCCAACCGGATGCGCTACGTCGTCGAGCACATGTGCGGCGGGCTGCTGAACAACGCGTTCTCCCTGATCCTGCGCGACTGGTACGACTTCGCGGCGACGATCTCCGGTCCGCCGAGCGCCGACTACGCGATGAGCGCGGTCAGCAACAGCCTCGCCGTGTTCTTCGGAACGATGGCCGACGGCCTGCGCAACACGGTCGAGGAGTTCGGTCCCGACGAGCTCCGCGAGGGCGACCTGCTCATCTGCAACGACCCGTACCGCACCGGCACCCACGTCAACGACGTCATGTTCATCCGTCCCGTGTTCCACGAGGGCAGGCTGCTCTCGTTCGTCACGCTCCGGGCCCACCAGCTCGACATGGGCGGGGTCATCCCCGCGGGGTTCAGCGCCACCAAGCGCAACGTGTACGAGACGGGTCTCGTGCTCGCCCCGCAGCTCCTGTACCGAGGTGACCGTCCGGTCGCCTCGACCTTCAACCTCATCTTCGACAACGCCAGGTTCGGCGAGCTCCTCCTGCCGGACATCAAGACGATCTACCAGAACCTCAGGCTCGGCGAACGCCTGCTGCTGGAGAGCGTCGACAGGTACGGGGTGGAGGCGTTCCTCGGCGCGATCCGCTACACCTGCGACGTGTCGGCCGACGCGATGAGCGAGGCGATCTCCACCCTTCCCGACGGGGTCTACCGAGGGGAGGAGACGATCGACTGCGACGGCGTCGACGACGTCGAGGAGTACACGGTCCGGGTGACCGTGACCAAGGCCGGCGAGAACATCGAGGTCGACCTCAGCGGCACCTCGCCCCAGGCCCGCACCTGTATCAACGCCACGGTCCTGGACACCAAGACCTCCGTCGGGCTCGCGCTCAAGTACCTGCTGGATCCCGCGACCCCGTTCACCTCGGGCACCTACCGGCCGATCGACCTCGTCATCCCGCCGGGCACGGTGGCCAGCGCCGTCCCGCCGGACGGGGCGGTCTTCCTGTACTGGGAGGGTTCGAGCCCCGTCCTCATCGCGGTGTTCCGGGCGCTCGCGCCGGTGCTGGGCGGCAGGGCGGTCGGCGGCGACTACGGATCCCTGTCGATCCACAACGCCAACGGCGTGCACGAGGACGGCACCCCCTGGGTCACCACGGCCCAGTGCGGCGGCGAACACGGCCCCTGGGGCGCCACGCAGGCCGGTGACGCCGACAGCTACGAGGTGTTCTACCTCGCGAACAACCTGGATCCGGCCACGGAGGCGATCGAGGCGGACGTCCCCGTGGTCGTCCTGCGCAAGGAGTAAGTGCCGGACACCGCGGGCGCGGGCACGCACCGGGGCGGCGCCGCGGTCCTCAAGGACACACTGTGGCTGACGGACGCCGAACACTGGTCGAGCCCGCTGCGCACCAAGCAGACGAGCGGTTTCGGGGTCCACGGCGGGAAGGACGGCCCGGCCGGCGGCGTGTGGCTGTTCGACCGGGACGCCTTCGACGTGGCGGCCGAACGCGATCTGGTGCCGCTCGGGCCCGCGGTGTACGCGCGTTCCACCCCGGTCGCCGGTGTTCTCGATCCGGCCGCCAAGACCCTCGATCCCGAGCACGGGACCTACTTCTACTTCGCGAGCAACCCGGTCTGGCGTACCGGGCCCGGCGCGGTCTTCCGCTACATCACCAGCGGCGGAGGCGGTTGGGGCGACCCGCACGCCCGCGATCCCGAGCTGGTGCGGCAGGGCGTCCGGGACGGCTACCTCACCATCGACGGAGCGGCACGCGACTACGGCGTCGTGATCTCGGGAGATCCCGAGGCGGACCCGGAGGGCCTGCTCGTCGATCACCTGGCGACGGAGGAGCGACGGGCACAGCGTCCCTGATCTCCGCCGGCGAGACTGACGGGCCCGGCACACGCGCCGTGCCGGGCCCGTCAGTCCTTCGAGCTGACCTTACTTCGTAAAGGCGCTGGGCCTGGTAGGCCCGAGAGCCCTGCCGCCTGGACGTTCCCGCGGCCGCGTGGTGATTAGTAGGAATCGGCGGTCTCAGGAAGAGAGCTCACCTGGTGGGGGAGAACATGACACACGCGCAGCGTCCCGTGGACACGGCTTCGGATCGCGGTCCGCGGGGCATCGCGGACCGGCGGCCGGCCGACTCACCACCGGCCTACCCCTACGGCTGGTTCGCGGTCTGCTTCTCCCGCGAGGTGTCCCCGAAGCGCGTGGTCAGCCGAAGATTCATGGACCAGGACGTCGTGGTCTTCCGGACGGAGGAAGGAGTCCTCCGGGTGAGCGAAGCCCACTGTCCGCACCTCGGCGCCCATCTGGGCCATGGCGGCCGGGTCGTGGGGGAGTGCCTTCGCTGTCCGTTCCACGGTTTTACCTTCGGGCTCGACGGCCGCTGCGTGTCCACGCCCTACGGGAGTCCGCCGCCTGGGGCCCGGCTGAGGTTCTTTCCCGCGCTGGAGATCTGCGGTGTCGTCATGGCCTTCCACGGGCCGCCGGGGGAGGAGCCGTGGCCGCTCGAAGGGCCGGACACCACCGGGTTCTGGCGTCCGTACAGCACGTTCAAGATGAAGGTCGACAGCCATCCGCAGGAGATCACGGAGAACAGCGTCGATCTCGGCCATTTCACCGTCCTCCATGCTTTCAAGGACGTGGAGATCATCCAGGCGCCGGCCGTGTCCGGGACCAGGCTGGAGGCGTCCTACGGCTTCGTCCGACGTCTTCCGCTCCTGCCAGGGGTCCGCGTGCTGATCGAGATCAGGGTCGACGGGCTCGGCTGCTCCGTCGTCGACGTGGGGCTGCTGGGCTGGCGGATGCGGCAGCTCGTGCTGAGCACGCCGACGGGCGCCCGCGGCGTCGAGGTGTACGTCGGGACGTCCCTCCGCAGCAGGGCAGGCGGACGTCCTGGCCGGATCCTGCTCGCTCCCGTCGAGTTCGCGATCAAGCGTTTCCTGCTGCACATGGTCAAACGGGAACTGAGGACCGACGAGGCCGTCTGGCGGCACAAGAAGTACCTGGGGCGGCCCGCCCTGTCGGCGGGGGACCGGCCCATCGCGACCTATCGCGCCTGGGCGCGCCAGTTCTACCCGGCGGACGGCGGCTGACCGCGCCAAACCCTGGGGTCGGTCTTAGGGGTTGCCCGGTGGGGAGCGGCGCCGCGGCGCGCGAGGGTGGAGGTGCCCCGAAAGCGGAGCCACTTCGAAGGGAACGGAATGAGCGCGCCGGACAGACTGGTCGAGGACCTGAGCACCTTCAATCCCTTCGGGCCGCACATGGAGACGCTCTATGACGTGCTGGAGCTCGCCAGAGAGCAGACGCCGATCTTCTTCTCGGAGGCGCTCGGCGCGTGGTGCCTGACGCGGTACGAGGACATCAAGGCCGTCGCGTCGGACCATGCGACGTACTCGTCGGCGAACACGTTCCCGCGCCCCACGGGTATGCACCCGGAGGCGCAGCGGGCCGTGGACTACCTGTTCGACGATCCCATCCTGACCATCATCGATCCGCCCCTGCACCGGCCGCAGCGCCAGATCGTGCACGAGGGGTTCGGGCCGAGGGCCATCGCGGGTTTCGAGCCGGCGATCCGGTCGGTCATCGAGAGCTGCGCGGCGGAGCTGCCGGCGGCCGGCCGTTTCGACCTGGTCAGCGAGTTCTGTGACCGCATCACGCTGATGAGCGCGATGAAGGTGATCGGCTTTCCGGACGAGGATCTCGCGCTCCTCTCGGACGGCGTCCACGACATGATCACGCTCGCCATGAACGGCCCGAATCTCGACGTCGAGGAGCAGCGCATCCGGGGGACGCGCTGCAACGGGGTCCTCGACCACATCGCGAAAATGGTCGAGGACCGCCGTGAGAACCCCCGTGACGACATCATGAGCATGATCGTCCACGGTACGTTCCAGGGGCAGCGGCTCAGCCACGTCGAGCAGGTCAACATCTGCTTCGGCCTCGTCAACGCCGGTTGGCACACCACCGGTGGAACCCTGGCCAACATCATCCGGCTGATGCTCGAGACCCCTGAGCGCTGGGCGGAGCTGGTCGAGGGCCGGGTGACGGCCGAGCAGGTCGCGACCGAGGGGATGCGCTATGACGCCGCCACTCTCGGCTTCTTCCGGACGGTGACGCGTCCCGTCGAACTCGCCGGGACGCGGCTGGAGCCGGGCGACCGGATCCTGCTGTCCTACGCCGTCGCCAATCGCGATCCGCGGTCGTTCTCGGATCCGGAGCGGTTCCTGCCGGGCCGCGGTGACGCGCGCGCCTCGCTGTCCTTCGGGCACGGGGTCCACAACTGCGTGGGCGCCCCGCTGGCCCGTCTGGAGCTGCAGATCTCCCTGGAGGTCCTCGCGAAGCGCTACCCCCGTCTCCACCAGGAGGAGCCGGTGACCTACCGCCCGTTCAGCCAGTTCAAGACCCCCGCATCACTCTGGGTGGTGGGGGATCCCACGGAGTGACGTAACAATCCGGCCCAGGGCCTTTACAAACTTACTTTGTAAAGGCCCTGGGCCGGATGCATCCGCATCCCTGAATACAGAAGTGGACTAAAGGCTCATCACCGAAACACCTGGGCTGGGCAGGCTCAGGAGGTCGCGGGGCTTGTGACGGGCCCCCAGACCTTTCCTAGAGGGGCCTCCAGGGTCGCTTGCGCCCAGAAGAACCGGCCTTTGCCGGTGGACCTCACGGCGTCGGTGGTGCAGGTTTTTCTTCTGTACGGTATTGACCTCTCGCTCTGTCGTTCCCATCAGAATGCTGATTCTGATGGGAACGGGCCAGAGTATTTGTTACTCATGTCGCGGCGGGTGGGCGCGGGTTCTGAGATGGTCGGTTCCGGCCATGGGTACGCAGGCCCTGTTCAGAGTTGTCCGGCGCGTGTTGGTCTTGTTCCGTGATTTTGAACTCGCATATCGACGACACAGATCTGGATGCGCGGTCCGCTGCGCATTCGCCGCCGGTGGTGTTCGCCGGAGATCGCGGCATCGGGGAGACGGCCGGCGGGGGAGAGGGCGGTCGGTTCGCGCCGATCACCCGGATGGTCCTGGCCAATGACGGTTCCACCACGAGGTTGCTGGAGGCGGCTCTCGGGGTGGAGCTGGCGCTGCGCGTCCTGAGTCAGGAGATCGTCTCCTCGGGTGGGCTGGGTGCCGACGTCGGTGCGGCGTTGGGCCTGGTGGGGGCTGAGGACGTCCTGCTCAGGAGGTCGAGTCTGGTCGGTCCGCTGGGGCGGCCGGCGTCGTTCAACGTGGTCGTGGGGCGGCGTCCTCATGATCGGCGGTTGGGGCCGATCATGGCGGACTCGCGGGTGCCGATCGGGTACGGCCTGGAGGGTGTCGGGGAGCCGCGGCGGGAGATCGTCGAGACGGGTGTCGCCCGTTGGCGGGGTGTGGGCGGTGATGTTCCGTGTGCTTTCAAGAAGTACGTCATCAGAATGGATGGGGAGCCGGTTCTTCTCATCAGTGAGTTCTTCGATCCTGAGCTTCTTCCGGTCGGTTCCGGGGTGTGTCTGCCGCGAAGGGGAGGTGTTCCGGAACTGGCTGAGGGGGTGGGGTGGAGTCCGGGTTCTTGGCGTGCTTTTCCGGTCGGTCAGGCGCCTGGATGGCGGGATGGCGCGGAGGCGGAGGGTTGTGTCAGGAGGTTGGCTGAGTTGCCTCCGCTCGTTCGGCCGGATGATTGCGGGGTGTTGCGTGAGCAATTGGCGGAGGCGGGTGAGGGGAGGGCGTTCGTCCTGCAGATGGGGGACTGTTCGGAGACGTTCGCGGGGTTGTCGGGGCGTGCGTTGGAGTCGTGGCAGGCGTTGTTCGCGCTCTGCTCGTTGACGGTGTCGTTTCGGACGGGGTTGCCGGTGGTGGCGATCGGCCGGATCGCGGGGCAGTACGCGAAGCCGCGGTCTTCGGCTGTGCAGCGTGTGCGGTCTCCTGAGGGTGGTGTCCGGGTGGTGCCGGAGTACCGCGGAGACATGATCAATGGTTTTGCTCCGGAGGTGGGGGAGCGTCGTCCGGATCCTGGGCGGATGGTTCAGGCGTATCTGCATTCGGCTGTTTCGTTGCATCATCTGGGGAGTCATCGGGTGGCGGCCGGGGGTGCGGCGGTCGCGGATCTTCTGGCGATGTTGGCTCCGTGTGAGGGGCTTCCGGTGGATCTGCCGCAGCTTCTGGGCTTTATGGGGGTGTTGCCGCCGGAGCGGGTGTTCACGTCGCATGAGGCGTTGGTTCTTCCGTATGAGGAGGCTCTGACGCGGCGTGGTCCTGGGGGTGGCTGGTTCGCGACGTCGGCGCATTCGCTGTGGGTGGGGGAGCGTACGCGTTCGCTGTCGGGTGGCCATGTGGAGTTCGTGTCGGGGATCGGTAATCCGGTGGGGGTGAAGATCGGTCCGGGGTGTGAGCCGGAGGAGTTGGTGGAGCTCTGCCGTCGGGTGGATCCGGGTCGTCAGCCGGGTCGGTTGTCGCTGGTGGTGCGGTTGGGGGCCGAGCGGGTGGAGCGGGTGTTGCCGGGGTTGGTGCGGGCGGTGGTGGCGTCGGGTCAGCCGGTGGTCTGGATCTGTGATCCGATGCACGGCAATACGCGGGTGGCGGGTGGTGTGAAGACGCGTCGGGTGGCGGATGTCGTTGCTGAGATCCGGGCGGTGTTCGGGGTGCTTCGCCGGGAGGGGGTTCAGCCTGGTGGGTTGCATCTGGAGGCGACGGCTGAGCCGGTGACGGAGTGTGTGGGTGGGTGGTCGGGGCTCACTGAGGCGGATCTTTCGGTGGATTACCGGTCGGTGTGTGATCCGCGGCTGAATCCGGTGCAGGTTTTTGAATGTCTGGCGGCTGCGCTTGAGCCGGCTGCCCGGTCTCTGGAGGTGGGTGCGTGAGTGTTCTGGCGGCGGCGTCTGTTGATCGGCTGAATGAGTGGTCGCTCCGGGAGTTGCCGGGGCTGAATCGTGCGGTGTTCTCTGGTGAGCTTCGGCTGCTGGATCTGGTGGGCCGGCTGCGTGGGGAGTTGGTGGCGCTGCCGGAGCCGGAGTCGTTCGGGTCGGCGGATGTGCGGCGGCTGCTGGTGTTGTTGGGGTTCATCGGTTCGTCGGTGGCGCGGCATCGGCAGGAGCAGGATCTGTCGCTGAAGGAGGTGCCGGAGCGGTCGTTCGCGTCGCTGCCTTTGGGTCCGGGGGGCACTCCTTTCCTTGATTACTACGCGCGGCTGGGTGCGCTGGTGGGGCATCCGCGGCGGTTCTGCTTCGCTTCGATGGTCTGGTGGAACATGCCGGAGGTCGAGGTGTTCTGGGAGGGGCGGCTGGTCGGTGGGTTGCCTTCGGTGTTCGCGGATGGTGCTGTCCGGTCTTATACCGGGGCGGTGGGCGAGTACCGGCTCATGGAGATCAATAAGAAGTGCGGTGCGGTCGAGGAGGCGGTGAACCGGTGTCTGGCGCCGTTGCACGAGGGGGAGGTGCGGGCGTCGTCGGAGGAGGGGTTGGGGCGGTTGCATCAGGCGGCCGGGCTGCTTGATGTGGTGCGGGCGTTGTTGCAGGAGTTCGAGGAGCGGCCGCCGGGCCAGGGTATGGACGTCGACTACTTCATGGACGTTCAGCGTCAGTTCGACGTTCATTGGGAGGCGGCGGATGTGCCGCCGAGTGCGGCGCAGGATGCGGAGTTCCTCAAGCGGGATCTGATTCTCGGGCTTGATGTGCCGGGTTATGCGTCGCAGATTCAGCGGATGTTTCCCGCGCTTTTGCAGGTGGATCGGGATGCGCTGTTGGCGTTGGCGGATCGGGTGACGCTCCCTGAGGTGGTTTTGGGGGAGGTCGGGTTGTCGGCTGCGGGGTTGGCGGCGATGGGTCGGCAGGAGCTCTGTGCTGTGGTGCGTCGGCATCCGCAGGTGGCGGCGTGTCATCTGCTGGGTCGTGTGCACGCGGCGGTGTCGGGTGTTCACGTGAAGATCACGCAGAAGTATCTGTTCGCGCCGACGCGGCGTCGTGAGGAGGCGGGGATCGGTGACAATCCGCTGGTGTCGAATCTGGAGGGTGCTACGGGGATCGGTGAGGAGCGGATGAAGGCGCTGACGAAGGCTCGGCGTCGTACGCCGTTGCGTGCTTTGAACGCGGTTCCCGTTCGGGAGCTTGTGGAGGTCGCGCGGTTGAGGCCGCTGGTGACCGTTGATGTTCCGGATATTCCGTCGTTCGTTCGGTTCGCCGCGGGCAGTGCTGATGCGCCGCTCGCGCTTGAAGCAGAGAGGCCGCGTCATGTCTGAGTGGAATTTCGCCGAGTTCGCCGCGAAGAAGAATCTGCTCGCCCGGTTGCGGGTGGAGGCGGAGAGGTTCTTCGCTTTGGTGGCGGAGGAGGGTGTTTGGGAGCGGGGTACGGCTGCGGGGGATTGGCAGGTCCGTGATGTCGCCGGTCATCTGCTGGATGTGACGGAGGGGTATCTGGCTGCTTTCGCGGACGGGGGTGCGGTGCCGGAGGCTCCGTATGGTCTGGCGGGGATGGCCGCCCGGTGTGATGAGCGGGCGCGGAGGTTCCGTTCGGTCGCTCGGGATGATCTTCTCGATCGGCTCCGTGGGGCTTACGGGGCGATGATGGAGATCTTCGAGGGGCTCGGTGAGGGGGATTGGGCCGGGCGGACCGTGTTCCATTTCTATATGGGGCCGCTGCCGGCTTACTTCTATCCGGCGTTCCAGCTCGCGGACTACGCGGTGCATTCCTGGGATGTGCGGGAGGGTTCCGGGCGTGGGCACGCGTTGTCGCGGGAGAGCGCTGATCTGCTGGTGCCGGTGGTGTTCGGGTTGTGGCAGAACACGGCCAAGCCCGGTGCGGGGCTGCAGGGCAGTGCGGTCCGGGTCAGGGTGCTGAACGGGGAGAATCGCGGCGATCACGCGCTGGCGGCTGACGGGTCGGGGGCGCTGGTGGCGTCTGCGGAGGGTGCGGGCGCTGATGGGCTGGTCGAGTTCGATGCGGCCAGCCTGGTCCTCACCGGTTTCGGCCGGGTCAACGCGGGGTCGGCGAGCGGAGACGGCGGTGCGGTCGATGAGCTGCTCGACCGTTTCTTCCGGATCTAGCGTGCCGTCCCGGTTCGTTCTGCGGGCGGGTGCGGTCTTCGATGGGCTCGGGATGTGGGGGGCGGCGTCGGTCGCCGTGGAGGGTGGCCGGGTCCTGGGTGTGACGCGGGGGTATCCGCCGCCGCCTGATGATTGGCCGGTTGTGGAGTTCGGTGACCGGTCGACGGTGCTGCCCGGGCTGATCGACACGCATGTGCACTTGAGTTTCGGTGGCCGCAGGGATCCGTTGGGTGTGCTGCCGGGGCTGTCGGATGAGCGGCTGCGTGAGGTGATCCGGAGTTCGGCGTTGCGGACGGTGCGGGCGGGGATCACGACCGTCCGTGATCTGGGTGATCGCGGTTATCTGGTGGGTGAGGTGGCGGAGGAGTCGCGTGGGCGGCCCGAGTGCGGGCCGCTCGTGCTGGCGGCGGGCCCGCCGTTGACGGCGGCGGGCGGTCACGGTCATCAGCTCGGCGGGGTGGCGGAGAGCCTTGACGCCATCCGGGCGGGTGTCCGTGAGCGTGCCGAGCGCGGCTGTGAGGTCGTGAAGGTCGTCGCGGGTGGGGGCGTGCTGAGTCCGGGGAGTTTTCACCGGGCTTCCTACAGTCGGCGGCATTTGCGGTGTGCGGTGGAGGAGGCTCACCGGCTGGGTCTTCCGGCCGCGGTCCATGCGCATGATCCGCGGGCCATCGCCGATGCGGTCGCGGTCGGGTTCGACACGATCGAGCACGGTGATTTCCTGACCGGTGCGGGGGTCCGTCCTGATCGGGAGCTCATCAGGCGGATCGCGGAGGCCGGGATCGCGGTGACGACGACGCTGGGTGAGATGCCCGGTTTCCCGGCTCCGGAACCGATCGCCCGGCATCTGCCCGAGCTGGCCGCTTGCACGCTGGAGCTTCATGCGGCGGGGGTGCGGCTCGTGCCGGGTACCGATGCGGGGATCTCGCCGGGGAAGCCGCCGGACGTCCTGCCGTATGCCGTGGAGTTCCTGGCGGGTGTCGGGATCCCGGCCGTCGAGCTGCTCCGCATGATCACTTCGACGGCGGCGCGGGTCTGCGGGGTCGCGCCGGCGCGTGGCCGGATCATGACGGGTGCGGTGGCGGACCTGCTGGTCGTGGACGGTGATCCGGTGCGTGATCTGGGTGCGTTGCGCGAGGTCAGCGGGGTTTTCCGGGAAGGAGTGCGGGTCCGATGACCGAGAACCGTTCAGGGGAGGGGGCCGCTGCGGGGTGTCGGCGTGCTCTGGTCGTCTGCGCGCATCCAGATGACGTGGACTTCGGGGCCGGCGGCACCGTCGCGGCGTGGGTTCGGGAGGGCGTCGAGGTGTCCTATCTGCTGGTGACCGACGGCGATGCGGGAGGGGACGGGACGGACCGCGCGCAGGTGGCGCTGCGGCGGCGGTTGGAGCAGGTGAAGGCGGCGGCGGAGCTGGGCGTCAGCGAGATCCTCTGGCTGGGGCGCCGCGACGGGGAGGTCGAGGTCGGTCTCGCGTTGCGGGAGGAGATCTGCCGGGTCATCCGGCGGACCCGGCCCGACCGGATCGTCACGCACAGCCCGGAACGCGACTGGAACTGGATCAGCCCCAGCCATCCGGATCATCTGGCGACCGGGGAGGCGGTGATCAGGGCCGTCTACCCCGATGCCCGGACGGCCGCCGCTCACGCCCGCCTCCTGGTGGAGGAGGGTCTTCAACCGTGGACGGTGCCGGAGGTGTGGATGTTCGGCGGTCCGGTCGTCAACCGGTGGGTCGATGTGACCGACACCGTGGAGCTCAAGCTGGCGGCTTTGCACGCCCATGAAAGCCAGGTCGGAGCCGACACCGGCCTGGATGTGTTCATCCGGAAGTGGCTGCGCGAGAACGCAGAGAAGGCGCGGTTGGGGCCCGGCACGTATGCCGAGGGCTTCTTCCGTGCCGTGATGGTCGAATAGTTTCCGACGAAGGAGTCGTCATGACCGTGAGTTCACCCACCCCTACCTTGATCGCTCCGGACACGCATCTGGTCTCCCATGTCCTGAGCGAACCGGAGATCGGCACCCTGTACGTGAACACGATGGTCGTGCTGGGCCGTGAACCGGTTCTGGTCGACACGGGCGCGGTGTGCTTCCGCGACCAGTGGCTGGAGACGACGTTCGGTCTGGTCGATCCCGCCGACGTCCGCTGGATCTTCCTCACCCACGAGGACATGGACCATGCCGGGAATCTCCGTGAGGCCATGGACCTGTGCCCGAACGCGACGCTCGTCACCACCTGGTTCGGTGTGAGCCGGCACGCTCTGGGCACCCGCGACCTGTGGGCTCCGCCGGCCGAGCGGACCTGCTGGATCGGTGACGGCGAGACCTTCGACGCCGGCGACCGTACCTTCGCCGCCGTCCGGCCGCCGCTGTTCGACGCGCCGACCACGCGCGGCCTGCTGGACACCAGTACCCGGCTGTACTGCTCGGCCGACAGTTTCGGGGCGTTCCTGCCCGCTTACGTCGAGGACGCGCGGGACGCCGACACCGACGCGTGGGAGGAGGGGTTCCTGCACTTCAACCGGATGAACAGCCCTTGGCACACCTGGCTGGACGAGGACAAGCACGCCGCCCATCTGCGGCGGATCGCCGGTCTGGGGATCGAGGTGCTGGCGCCGACTCACAGTCCCGTCCTGACCGGGCCGATGATCGGTGAGGCGCTGCGGCTGACCGCACTGATGCCGGGCCTGCCGAACACCGACGAACCGGGGCGGGCCGCGCTCGACGACGTCATCGAGGCGATGACGTCATGACGGCAGCGCCGCCGCCAGCGCTCTGAGCTCGTCCAGGCCGGGGGAGGCCGCGCCCACGTAGGCCTGGGCGAACGCGACGGGGAACGCGCCGGAGCCGTCGAAGGACCGCAGGCGGGCGTGGCGCAGCCGTTCTTCGAACGGCCCGTCGTGATCCATCCGGTGGATCATCCGGAGCATCCAGTCCGAGAACTCCTGCGCCTCCCAGATATGGGGGAGGCGCAGGTCGGAGTAGTGGCGCAGGAGCGTGTCCGAGCCGTGCCGGTAGTGGTCGGTGAACGCCGCGGCGAGCACCCGGACGTCCTCGATGGCGAGGTTCATTCCTTTGGCGCCCACGGGGGTGAGGATGTGGGCGGCGTCCCCGGCGAGGAACAGCCGCCCGTCCTGCAGGGGTTCGACGACCCTGCTGCGCATCTCCAGCACGGACTTGTCGAGGATCGGGCCCTCGGGGAGATCCGGCATGGCCAGACGTTCGCGGAGCTCCCGCCAGATCCGCTCGTCCGGCCAGTCGGCCGTGGTCTCCCCGAGGGAGCATTGGAGGTAGAAACGGGTCACGCTTTCGGTCCTCGGCATGTGTCCGGCGAACCCGCCGGGCGCCATCGCGTAGACCACTCCGGGTGCTGAGGGCGGTGTCCGGGTGAGCAGCGCGAGCCAGCCCAGCGGGTAGTCCTGGCCGTGGATCCGCAGCCGGCCTTCGGGGACGGCGTGCCGCGTCACCCCGTGGAAGCCGTCACATCCGACGATGAAGTCGCAGGTGAGGGTCTGCGGGCCGGTCTCCTCGGTCCCGTACTCGATGACGGCGGGGCCGTCGGCCGCAGCCCGTACGGACCGGGCCGGCGCGGAGAAGCGGATCGTCCCGCCCGCCGACAGGTGCGTCGCGATCAGATCACGCACCAGGAACTGCTGGGGATAGACCCGGTGGGTGCGGCCGCCGGCCAGGTCCCCGTACCGCACCGTGAGGCGCTGGCCCGCGAATCGGAACTCACACGATCCGTGGTCGACGGCCGCCCGCAGCAGCCCGTCCGCCAGGCCGTGCTCCGCCAGGAACACCGCGACCCGATGCTCGATCAGCCCCGCCCGCGCCCGCGCCTCCACATGGACGCGGCTGTGCGCCTCCAGGACGACGCACTCCACTCCGGCCTGCCGGAGCAGGTTCGCCAGGGTCAGCCCCGCGGGCCCCGCCCCGATCACGCCGACCTGTGTCCTGGTGTTCATGTGCACCGTTTCGAGGGTTCGGGCCGGGCGGCCGCCCAGCGCATTCCCCTGAGATCGCTCATGCGGGGAACGATAGGGACGGGAACGTCCGTCCGGGGTCGCGGAGCGGCAGGTGGAGTACCGAAACCGCGGAGATGAGTAGCGGCCGCTCAACGGCCCGCCGCCGCCGAAGTGCCCGGTGACGCCCTAAATCCAGGGGTTCAGGACTGGGGTTCCACCTGGTGAGCGGCCGGGGTGGCCCATGGGAACCTCGGCCCGACACCCGGGAGGAAATGTGGCGGATCTGCACGGCAAGACAGCATTGGTGA
This sequence comes from Actinocorallia lasiicapitis, assembly GCF_054778695.1. NCBI lineage: Bacteria > Bacillati > Actinomycetota > Actinomycetes > Streptosporangiales > Thermomonosporaceae > Actinocorallia > Actinocorallia lasiicapitis. Next base: position 76 of record NZ_BAAGZI010000042.1, on the reverse strand, counting down.
CCGGCGCCAGCGGCGGTATCGGCGCGGCCACCGCGGCGCTCCTGGCCGCCCGCGGCGCGCGCGTGGCGGTCGTGGC
>NZ_BAAGZI010000041.1:0-26362 GCF_054778695.1 Actinocorallia lasiicapitis | reverse complement strand
CGGCGGCTGCCTGCGCGGAGCGCTGACCCTGCTGTGCGCCAGAGCGGTCACCGCGGACCGGCCGGAGACGTCCGAGCAGACGATCGCGGCGGCCGTGGCCGCCGAACTCGTCCATGACGCCGAGATGCTCCGCGCCGACGTGGCCGAAGGCGTCCTCGTCCGCAGGCACCGCTCGTCCGCGTGGGCCGCCCACGGCATGGGACCGACCCTGGCCGCCGCCGACCTGGCGCTCGCCGAAGCACTGGCCCGCCTGTCCGGCCCCTCCCTGGCCTTCATGGCCGACGCCCTGCGCGTCCACTCCCAGGGCAGGGCCCACGAACACCAGGCCCTCACCGGGACGGCGCCCAACCTCGACCACGCCCTCCGCGTCGCCGAACAGCGATCGGGCGCCCTGTCGGCGGCCGCCTGCCGGCTCGGCGCGCTGAGCGCCGGCGCCGACGAGCTCGCGGTGGAACTGTTCGCCAGCTTCGGCCGCCATCTCGGGGTGGCGCTCCAGCTCGCCGGCGACGTCGACGGCATCTGGGGCGACCCGCGGCTCACCGGCAGGACCGCCGGCTGGGACCTGCTCGTCTGCCGCCGGTCCCTGCCCGTCGTGGCGGCGCTGGCGTCGGGAACCGCCGAAGGTACCGAACTCGCCGACCTGTACGGCCGGTCGAAGGTCCTGGACACCGTGGACGTCCAACGGGCCCAGCGGCTGCTGGAGGCGTCCGGCGCACGCCGCTGGGCCGTCCGGGAGGCGCGACGCCGGGTCGACGCGGCCCTGCGGAGCCTCGCCTGGACCGAACCGGCCCCCGCCGGGGCGATGGAACTCGGCATGGTCGCCACCCTGGGGTGGCTGAGCGACGAGCAACCGGACCCCAGACCATGATCATCGAACGGAGGGACGGGCCGGGACGGGCGTCCCGCTACGTGTCACGGACCCTGCGGACCGTGGTCCGTCCGACGTTCGAACGCCTCCCGTTCTCCCCGCGCGGATTCGCCGTCGCCGCGCTGGGCGACCGGCTGCTGGCCGCGCCGCCGCTGCGCGGCACCCGCGTCGAACCGGTCGGATTCCCCGACTTCACCGCCGAATGGGTGGCGGCGCCCGGCTCCGCGCCCGATCGCACGGTCCTGTACTTCCACGGCGGCGGGTTCGTCGCGTTCGGGTTGCGCTCGCACCGCCGCCTGACCTCGCGGATCTCCGCCGCCTGCGGCGCGCCGGTGCTGTCCGTCGCCTACCGGATGCTGCCCGCCGTCGACCTGGCCGCCTCCGTCCAGGACTGCGTCGAGGCCTACCGGTGGCTGCTGGAGGGCGGCCGGTCGCCCGCGCACGTGGTGTTCGCCGGAGACTCCGCCGGCGGCACCCTCACCTACCTCGCGGCGCTCCAGGCCGTCGCCGAAGGACTGCCCGCGCCCGCCGCGCTCGTCGCCCTCTCCCCCTGGCTGGACTTCGACTGCGGCGCCAAGGCCCGCCATCCCGCGGCGCTGGCCGACCCGTTCATCCCCGTGTCCGCGCTGGCACGGCTCGCGCCGCTGGTCTGCGGCGACCGTGACCCCGCCGCCCTGTCACCGCTGCGCGCCGACCTGTCGGTCCTGCCGCCCAGCCTGCTGCTCGTCGGGGGAGCGGAGGTCCTGCTGCTGGACGCGCAGGAGATGGCCGGCCGGCTCGACGACCGGCACGTCCTGCAGATCTGGGACGGCCAACCGCACGTCTTCCCGGTCTTCGCCGACCTGCTGCCCGAGGGCCGCGCCGCCATCGAGGAGATCGGCGCGTTCGTCCGCGCCGCGTTCACCCCGGGCTGAGGCGGGGTCAACCGGCCGCCGCGTCCGCCCACGCCGTCTTCGCCGACCGCCGCGGCGGCTCGGGGCGCGGGCCGGGGTCGCCGGCTCGCAGCCACAGCACGATGGCCTGGGCGCGGTTGGTCACTCCCAGTTTGGCGAAGATGTGGTTGACGTGGTTCTTCACGGTCTTCTCGCTGACCTTCAGCAGCCGTGCGATCTCCGCGTTGTTCATCGCGTCGGCGATCCGGTCCATGACCTGCACTTCACGGTCGGACAGGTGGCGCCGCAGCGATCCGGAGCCGTCGGCGACCATCGCGTCGCTGATCGGTGTCTCCAGGAACGGGCGGAGGGTCGAGTGATCGGCCCGTCCCGTCCCCATCACCAGCCGGACGAGATCGACCACCGCGAACCGGCCGTGGATCAGGCAGCCCGCGACCCCCGAGTCCAGCATCCGTTTGATGAGGGTGGTGTCGGTCGAGTGGGTGAGGACGATGACGCGGGTCAGCCCGGCCACGACCCGCAGGAACCGCAGGCTCTCCTCCGTCAGCACCGGCACCCCGATCGCCAGCGCCTGCGGCCGCGCCTGCAGCGTCTGGTCGATGACCTGGCGCGGTGACGCCGCCTCGGCGATCACCTGTACGGCGGGCTGGCGTTCGAAGACACTGCGCAGCCCCAGCCGCTGCACGGGATCCTGCCCCGCGACCAGCAGACGGATCTCAGCGGATCCCGGGCGGACCGCCACCGGCGCTATCGACATAATGAGAACCTCCCAGGTCATACCGCCCTAAGGCCTGTTCTCCACACTCACCCGTCCCGACTTCCCCGACATCAGGGGACACCCTGGGATGACTCCCTAATCCCGCGCCCGACCCACCGGACCGCCGTTACTCACTTCTGTGGGCCCGCGGACCCTCACCGTCTGGACACTGTCCAGACGGTGAGGTGACTGTTCTCGCACACCGAGGCCGGACGGCCCGGGGGATAGGGGCAGGACCATGGCACGCACACGAGGACGCCACGTCAAGACGGCACCCGATCGCCGGACCGAGACGCCACCGGGCGGGCTGCCACCGGCCCGCGCCCACGGCTCCCCGCCGCCCCGCCCCTACGGCCACCCGCCGCCCCGCCCGCACGGCTGGTTCGCGGTCTGCCTGTCCCGCGAGGTGCCCCGAAGACTCGTGCTCAGCCGCACCTTCATGGGCCGGCACGTCGTGGTCTTCCGGACCGAGGACGGCACCGTCACGGTGAGCGAAGTCCAGCACTGCCTCCCGGGCGTCACCTCACCGGCCGCGCTGCTGGTCCTTCCGGTGCGGGAGGTCGGCGGTGTCGTCCTGGCCTGCCACGGCGCCGCCTGGACCGAACCACGGCACCTCGCCCAGCCGGACCCGCCCGGACACTGGCGTCCCTTCAGCACCCTGAAGGTCCGCATCGGCGGCCACCCGCAGGAGATCACCCAGAACAGTGTCGACTTCGGCCGGTTCGGCGCGCTGCACTCCTTCGAGGACGTCGAAGTCCTCCAACCGCCCGTCGTGGCCGGCTCCACCCTCTGCGCGTCCTACGCCTTCGTCCGGCGGCTTCCCCTGCTGCCCCGGCTCCGCGTCCAGATCGCGATCAGCGCCATCGGCCTGGGCCTTTCCTTCGTGGACGTCGAATTCCTCGGCTGGCGCGCACGCCAGCTCCTGTCGAGCACCCCCACCGGCCCCCGCACCGTCGACGTCCACATCGGCACCTCACTGCGCACCCGAGCCACCCGCCCCTGGACCCGCCTCCTGCTCACCCCCGTCGAATGGACCCTCCAACACCTCCTCCTCCACCGCGTCAAACAAGAACTCAAACTCCACGCCTCCCTCCACCCCCACCCCCGACCCTCCACCGACACCGACCACCCCCTGTCCCTCTTCCGCTCCTGGGCCCGCCAGTTCTACCCGACGCCCGGCAGCCGGGACTTAGTCGAACGCCCGGGCCCGTCCGACACTGACGACCATGACCGCCAGCAGCAGGAGCGTGGCGCAGAGCAGAACCGATCCGGAAACCCTGGCGTAGAGCAGTCCGCCGACGAGCGGGGCCAGAGCGGCGGGCAGCGTCGCGATCGACATCCCCGAAGCCTGCACCCGACCGAGGACCTCCGCCGGGACCACCGCGATCGTCCGTGCGTCGATCGCGCTCTGCCAGATCGGCGTCGGGAAGAGGAACACCGCGTACGCGACCGCGGTGAGGAACGCTCCCGACCGCAGGGCCAGGACGCCCGCCGCCAGCCCTGACACGACCAGCGGCACCACCAGTGGAAGCCGCGGACCCCTCAGCCGATCGAGCGCCCGTCTGACCGTGAGGGCGCCGAGCAGCCCGCCGGCCGTGCCCGCGCCCAGCACCAGACCGACAAGACCGGGCGAGACCCCCTCGTCCAGGAGTGCCACCGACACCACGAGATTCACGACGCTGACGGCGACCGACAGACCCGCACCGAGCACCGCGGTCCGCCGCACATAGGGCTGCCGCCAGAAGACCGAGAAACCGATCCTCATCTGTGCCAAGGGCGCCGCCCCGTCACCGCCCGCCCCGCCGCCGCCGAGCGAGGCGTTCAGGGGAAGGAGCAGCACGAAGGCCGCCGAAGAGAGGACCAGGTCGGCGATGAAGACCAACGACGCGTCCACGACGAAGAGCCCGCCCGCGACCAGCGGTCCCAGCAGTCCCGCCGCGAACGAACGTCCCTGGACGAAGGCCAGCGCCCCGACGAGCCGTCCCGCCCCCACCACCTGGGGCAGCGCCGCCGACTCCGCTCTGACCCGAGCCGAGAAGGACAGACTGCGCACCATCAGCGAAGCGAGCAGGACCGGAAACCAGCTCTCCCCGAGCAACGCCATGACGACCAAAGGCACCGCCGCGACGACCGCGGCGCCGTCACAGACCATCATGACCAGACGCCGATCGAAACGATCGGCCAGCCAGCCCGCCGGAAGCTGGGACACCGCCCAGCACCACAGCATCACCGAGGACACCACACCCGCCCTGGCCGCCGAATCACTCGCCCGCATCACCCAGAAGACACTCCCGACGGCGATGATCCGGCTGCCCAAAGTGGAAAGAGCGTGCCCGATCCACAGCAGCCGGAACGCGGCGCCGGACCTCACGCCTGAGGCTGCCGACTCAGGCCGGCCACGCCGAGAACCACCTCAGAGACGCCATCGACGCCGATGACCTTCTCCAGCTCCGCTTCGCTGACCGCGGTGGCGAACGTCGCCGCCAAGCCGAGCCCCGAGGCGGTGAGGAGCACGGTCTGGCTCAGATGACCGGCCTCGATGGCGACGTCCCGGTAGGCCCGGCGAGTCCTGTACCGCCACTGGGTCCTGCCGATGACGGCCGTATAGACGAGGAGAACGGCCGCGTCGGCCAGCCACGGCTGCCCGCCCACCGCCGCCAGCAGCTCGCCCCGGGAGGCCGCCGGGCCGAGCAGTTCCAGCCCGCCCCGCTCCGGGGAGTAGTGGTACACCCCGGAATCGAGCCCCGTGACGCGATTCGCCTGCAGATACAGCTCCAGCGGAGCCCTCGCTCCCGCGGACGGGCTCGTCCGCAGCAGATCGACGATCCCGGTAGGCCCCTCGCGGGACTCCACGATCCCGCCCGCGATGTTCAGCACGGCCTCCAGCTCGGCGAGGCGCAGGGGAGCGGGCGACGGATCCCGCTGGGAGCGTCGCCCGTACAGGGCGTCCACCAGGCCGGGCCGCGGCCACGCACGATCCTCCGGCCGACCTGGCCGCAGCGGGACCACGGGCCGGTCGGGATAGGACTTGAACGTGGGCGGGGGAGGGGTGTGCAGGGAATGTTCGAGTGTCCGAAGTCGTTCTTCGGCCAGGTCGACGTAGTCGGAGGCGCCCAACGAGCGGGCGCTGAAATAGGCGTAGACGCTGGACGGACCCCAAACACCCCAGGCGTCGAGGACTCGCTGCTCCGCCTCGTCGGCGTCGGACCCTTCCTCGATGAGGACCCCCGAGTCCAGGAGCGTCACCGCGATCGCGGGATATCCCGGATCCAGCGTGCCGACGCTGGAGAGCTCCCGCGTCCTGGCGAACCACGCGTGCACTCTGGCGGCCTCGGGCGTCAGCGCGTACTGCTCCCTGATCAGGTAGCCGTCCCAGACCAGACGGCCGTCCTGGCAGAACAGGACCGCGCAGCGCGCCGCCTTCACCCTCATCAGCCGGCCGCCCTGTCCACGAGCAGCCGGATCACGCCGTCGGACACACGCTCGTCTCCAGCGATCCGCTCATAGACGAACCAGCCGCAGGCGACGTTCACCTCAAGGAAACAGATCCCCGCCGGGGAGTCCAGGAGATCGAACGCGGCCATGCTCAGCCCCCAGCGAAGCGCCAGCGCGGGTATCGCGGTCACCGCGAAATAGCGGTTCCACAGCACACCCGGACGGTGCGCCACCCCGTCCACGACCAGAGAACCGTCTACCGGATCCCAGCACACCGACGGGGGCGGGAGGGCTCGTCGGGGCGCTGGCCTTCGTCCAGGGACGTTCGTTCGCGCCCTGTTTCCTTTCTCCACAGAAAGGAAACAGGGCGGAAATCTGGCCCGCTAGAGCATTTAATGCTCAACCTGCGAGCCTTTTCCTGCTCGCGGAGACCCGGCGCCCTACCACAAGTACGGCATGATGTTGCCGAGCGCGTAGTTCTTGACGCGCACGTAAGTGGTGTACTTGATGCTGTTGCCGCTGGTCCAGCCGGACTTCAGCCCGACCTCGTCGTTGACCAATCCGTTCTGCGGCCAGCCGCAGTCCTGAGCCCCCGGCAGAGAGAAGTTGTCGTCGCCGATCTCCGTGGCGAGCACCGGCACCCAGTTGAGGTACTCGATCCTGGGCAAGCCGATATTGATCTTGATCTGGATGAGGTGCTCGTCGGGATCCCCGACCTTGGTCCCGATCGTGCAGTCGGCGCCCAGGTACCAGTCGTCGAGCTTGACCCGGATCCAGATCTCGTCGGGGAACGTCGACCCGGGCTTCTTCACCACGTTGGTCACGTACACCGTGGCCGTCGTGCCGTCGACGTCGAACTTGGTGAGGACCGCCCCCGGCGTCATGGGCAGACCGGCCCCGCCGGAGATGGTCGTGCCGTCAGGACCCATCGCTATGGCCATCGTCGTCGGACTGTCGAGCGTCTTCTTGATCGAGCCGAACTTGACCTTGGCGTGGTGCATGTTGATCGAGAAGCAGTGCCAGAGGAGGGAGATCGCACCCGCCGGCAGAGCCGGGCAGTCCTTGTAGTCGACCTTGTCGTCCGGCTTGTAGGGCGCCGCGCTAGCAGGCGCCGACGGGAGGCCGACGACGAGAGCCGCAGCCGCCGCCACGGAAAACGCGGCCCGGCTCAGTTTCGACATTGCCTTCATGTGATCCTCCGAGATCGGTGCTGAAGTGCCGCAAGATTAAGTGCGCAGCAGCCGCCGTCCGAGGCCCCATCGCAACCCGCGCCATCCACACCAGATCTGTGGCCACCAGGAGAATCACTACTCACGAAACCCAGATGACCAGCATAAAAACCGTGTACATCCGTCTTTGTGACTGCCGCGAAAAACACACTCCATCCCTAGGCCCCTCGACCCATTGACCGCGCCAAGCCATCCCGTCAAGCATCGCGGTGCCACACAGAATTCGGCTCGCGCGCCTGCCGTTGGGGGAGCGGTTGACCCCTCCCAGCGAATCTGACGGAGGCGCATTCGGTCATGTCGTGGCGCAGCCCGGGCGGCAACTGCTGTGGGGTGGCGGCCAGCATGTAGCTGCGGAGTCTTTCACGCACCCCGCCCCCTAGGGGTGCGCCCCTAGGGGGCTCCCTAATGTGCGAGGGTCTTCACCGGCTGATCCTGGGAGGGCACGTTTCCCAGGAGAAGGAGCGAACTGGAATGAGTACACGCACACGGATGGCTGTCGCGATCTCCGCGGTAATGCTGGCCTTGGTGCCTATGGCGGGGGCGCGAGCCGAGGTAAAGGAGACACCCGCTTCGGCGGTGTACCCGGAAGAACTGGAGAGCGAGCGGATCCTCTGCGAACAGTATGTCCCGAATTCTCTGTACGCGGTTCCCGACGAGCCCAATGCGTCTTGGCAGGCTGAGTGCGTCCAGGTCGCCCGAGAGTTCTACAACGAGATCAAGTTCCAAGTTGCGGCTTTGACCGATCCCGCACTCGCACTCAAGGCCTTTGAGGTGAACCGGCCGGGAACCACTTTCCTCCTGCCCGACGGCACCTACACCAAGGGACGGGAAGACCTCCTCGCGGTTGCGCCCTCGCTGCTCGGCGGCACCGAGGAGATCCTGGCCCTCGAGAACAAATTCCTCTACAAGCCGATCGACCGGAATACCGTCATCTTCCTCGGCGACCCGAAATTCACCTTCGATCGCAGCCTCGAACCCGTCGTGCACTCCGTCCAGACGAGCGTCTACCGGCGGCTGAACTACCTTCCCAACGCTCTGTGCCGCTCACGCCTCCACCCGAACCTAAGCCTCTGTTGGGCAGAGCTCACCGAACAGTGGGTCTACGCGAAGCCCCTCCTCGGCATCCTCACCCCGTAGGAATCTGCCGACATGGGCAAGCCAGGAGAAGCTCTCCCGCTCGCCCATGTCGGCCTCGTGCCCCGAACGCATCCGCCCCCGACAGCCGCGAGACGATCAGATCGGACTGACGGCGGGGGAGTCTCCCACGGTCTCAAGAGGTGAGGCCCGGCCCTCTTGCTTGCTGAGAAGGTCGGACCGGGCCCCCGAAGCGCTGCCGCCCTGAGCGGCGACCGGTGTTAGCGGTAGCCGCTACGCCACCATCCGCGCTCGCAGGTGAACCAGATGTACTTCTTCTGGATAAGGCTGTACGCCCAGCGGTGGTCGCCCTCTTGGGACGCGAAGCACGACCCCTTCGTCTCGGCGTGAGCACTGCTGGCTGTGGCGACGGTCGTCCCGAGACATGCGGCGGCCATCGACACGGCGAGCAGGACGGATCGAGCCCGTTTCATGGCACTCCCTTCGTATAGACACTGGCGTCTGCTCGATGATCCTTCCCGCCCCAACCACAGATGATCAAGAAAGCTCACTGACCCCATCCGGCCAGATAGACATCTATGCCCATTTAGACAGCCCCCGCCCGCCCCAGGCCCTTGTCGCCCTACGTAGCCGATTCCAGACACCCAGTCCCGATGCCAGGGGGCCCAACCGGGGGAGTAAGGGCTTGCTTGGCCCATGCTCGACGTCAGCGCCAAGCGATCTTCGTCCTCGGTCGTGTGAGGCCAAACCGGTGGAGCAGCCCGACTCCCGGATGCTGAAGAGGTGATCGGCGGACTCTGAGCTGCCGAAACCCTCAGCCTTGGTGTTCGATCGAAACACCAAGGAGCGCGGCAGCGACACGGCCGGAACCTACACCGAGAACTGGGACTTCACGCTTTACGAGGACGTTTCGCTCGCCCGTCCAGAGTCCGAGAACGGCGCCTGACACAGGGGAAGTTGAGGACTGCACCTCCGGATACCGACTTGGTCGAAGCGGTGCGGGCTGTCGCACCGTGACGGCGGGATGGCGGGCGGGAGGTCGCGGATGCGGGTGTCGTGGAGCGAGTACGGGAACCGCTACACCCGTTTCATGGTCCGGGCGGTGTGGTTTCCGGGTTCGATATCCGCCTCGAGGAAAGATCACGGGGAATGGGCATCACGCCCATTGCGCGCGTCCTTCTGCAAGCACAGCGGTTTCCGCTCACATGGTGTTCTCGCCCTCGGTCATGCCAACCAGCGATATCGGCGCCACTGGGTTTCTTGATCATTTTGGCTTAGGGTGACGTTCGTGCTGGATGCCATCGCCCAGGTTCGCGAGCGCTCGCTGAGCGAATCGTTGACCATCGGATTCACCGTGCTGGCCCTCGTGGTGACCGTGCTGGCGGTCTTCGCCGACTACGCCGAGGCCACTACGTCGATGCCCGCCGTCACCATCGTGGTGATGTCCCTCAACGAGATGCTGATCGCGTTGATCGCTGCTTGCCTGATGCCTTTCCGGTCCCTGTTTCCGCTGGGAGCCGCGTTGATCGTCACGTTCGGGCCGTTGCGGGCGCTGGATGCGGCAGGTCCGATCGAGAAGGTTCTGCGCGGGCGGGCCGACGTCACACCGTCGTTCGGGTTGTCCCTGATTGTCGCGGTGCTGGTGTCATGCGCCGCGGCCACCGCGATCACCGCGCTTCGCGGACGTGGCGAGCTGCGCTGCCGCCGGCGCGGGGTGTTCCTGTGGGGGATGATCGGGAGCGTGCTGGTGACCGTTGAGCTCATCGGGTTGTGGATGCCGTGGCTGCGCTCTACCGTCGAATGGACCAGAAACGGGCGCCGGGTCACCAGCGTCAAGGAATGCTGCGCACTGTTCAGCGACGACACCCCGCTGTCCCGCAGCGTGATGACGGTGGTGGGCGCCGTCGTGGCGGCCGCGTTCCTTGCCGTTGCGTTCCGCTTGCTCTCACGCCTCACCGCGGCGGGGCTGATTATCGGCATCGGTGGCTCCTACCTGATCGACCTCATCAACGCGACCGTCATCTGGCTCAGCGCCCGCTCTGGGCAAGAAAGAGGCCAGGCGTTTCTGAACGCCAGCCCCGAGAAGATCGCTAAATACCAGCCGCACCTGGAGTTCGCGCCGCTCCCCGGCTTGTGGATCTCCGCTGCCGGGGTTCTCCTCATCATCCTCACCGTGTTCACCCCGACCCTCACCCGTCCAAACACCGACCCCGACCTGGACGCCCGCCGTGACGCCGATCCGCCGGCTGCGCCTTACCCCGTCGAGCGTCCCCGGCCTGACGTGGAGATCATCAGCTCGCCAAGGCGGTGGTGAAGCGATGGCCTGGACGGTCTCGGCCTGTATCTGCCGGGAAAGCCGTCCCTCCAGCGCGCGCGGGCGGGCCGGCCTCGGCCGCGGCCTGCCGTAGTTCGCCGACCAGCGCGAACACCCAGTCACAGTGCGGGAGCGTCAGCAGCCGACCCCGGCAGGTTGTCGTGCGGCGTCGACTTCACCAGCCCAGCCCGCCGCGCTCTCGCGAAATAGCGCGCAACCGGCAGCTCGGCCGCGGCGGGCCCGCCGCCGTACCGAACCCGTCCATCGAACACACCCTCTAAGGCCGTCTCACCAGGGCACCACATCCCGACAGCGGCAGGAGCCACTCATAGGTCAAAATGACGGTGGTGTTCGCTATGGTCCGGATCATGGCCACTCGTCCTACTGATTACTGACGCCAATCCGTCGCTGAAGAAGCCGAACAAATCGCCTCTGGCGAACTTGATGCCGAGGACGCATCGATGGCAAGACTCTTCCCCGAAGACCTGCTGGTCCGCACAGACGGAGTACTACAGCCCTTCAAACGCGAACTCACGGCGTTGACGAATCCCACCGACGAGGAGATCTTCGCCGTCATCCAGCGCGTTGTCCTCGCCCTCAACAAGGTCAACGGCGACTACGACGGCGTCGCCTACGAGACTGGCGAACGCGATGATCTCTGGAAGTGCATCGTGGATTCGCTCGCCGAGAACGACATCGACGTTGACGCCTTCGCTAAACGCCACGGCCTAACTCGCTACGAGATCACTGACGAGTGGCGCGCCTGGTAATCGCGCCAAACGGAGCAAGCTCGGCAAGTTTAGAGAATGCGTCAGCCTCCAGACCACCCTGGACCTGGCCGCCTGAACCGCGTCATTTGGAGCCAGAGTTCAACGAACTCGCCGAGCGGTAACGTGGCCGCCGTCAGATAGGTGCGCAGATTCGTGGGTGCTTGGGCGAAGGATGGATCCGCCGACTCTGCTGGTCTGCCTCGACCATCGGAGCGGGACTCTGTCGGCGCTGCGGGAGACTGGTGGCTTCGGCGTCGCGCTCCTGCACACCGGCGGCCGTCGAACCGCCGAGCTGTTCGCAGCGCCCGTCGCCGACCGGTTCGCTGGGATCAGCTGGCGGCCATCACCGGCCCTGGCCGTGCCTTGGCCGACTGAGGACACTCTGGCGCTCGCGGAGTGCCGAGTCGCCGGATTCGCTGAGGTTGGCGACCACGAGGTGGTCTTCGGTCAGGTCGCCACTGTCGTCGACGGTGAAGGCACCCGCCTTGATCCGCTCTTGTACGGACAGCGGATGTTCGGTTCATGGCGATCAGCCTCGCAGGTAACGCAGTACGGCGACCACTCTGCGGTGCAAGAGGTCTGAGGGAGGGAGGTCCAGTTTGGCGAAGATCTTGGCGATGTGCTTCTCGACGGCCCGCTCGGAGACGGCTAGGGATTTTGCGATGACCGAATTGGTGCGCCCTTCGGCCATCAGCGACAGCACTTGGTTCTCCCTGGGGCTGAGTTGGCCCAGTACCTCCCGGTGGCTGCTCGCCCGCAGCAGTTGCGTCACGACCTCGGGATCGAGCGCGGTACCGCCGGCCGCGATCCTGCTCAACGCGTCGACGAACTCGTCGATGTTACCGACCCGGTCTTTGAGTAGATAGCCGAAGCCGGACGAGCGCGCCAAGAGCAGCTCTGCGGCGAAGCTGGTTTCGATGTACTGGGAGAACACCAGCACGCCCAACTCGGGGAACTCCGAACGCAGCCGGATCGCTGCCTGCACGCCCTCATCGGTGTAGGTGGGCGGCATCCGGACGTCCACGACCGCGACGTCGGGCCGGTGCTCGCGAACCGCTTCGGTCAGCGTTTCGGCGTCGCCCACCGCCGCGACCACCTCGTGGTCGCGCATGGCGAGCAGTTGGACGAGGCCGTCCCGGAGGATGACGGCGTCTTCCGCGATGACGATGCGCATGCTCGTATCCGGTCCTTCAGTTCGAGATCGGCAACTGGACGGTGACCGTGGTGGGTCCACCCCGCGGGCTCGTGACATCTAGGCGTCCGTCCACCGTACTGGCGCGGGCCGCCAGTCCGGACAGCCCGGAGCCCAGCCCCACAGCCGCGCCGCCGCCTCCGTCGTCGGTGACGCGCAGCCGAAGCATCCCGGCCTCGATGACGGCCTCGATGACGACCAACTCGGCACCGCTGTGCCGAATGGCGTTGGTGAGCAGTTCCGCGGCGCAGAAGTAGGCGATGGTCTCGATGGCGGCCGAGGGGCGCTCGGGGATGTCGGTGATCAGGTCGACCGGCAGGGCACTCTGGCCCGCCAGAGTCTCCAGCGCCGGCGGCAGACCCTTGTCGAGTACAGGCGGGCGGATGCCTCGGGCGAGGGTCCGCAGTTCAACGATCGCCTCGCTGGCGAGTGTGTGCGCGGCGTCAACGAGCGCGCTCGTCCGGGGCAGGTCGGCACCGTTCGCCTCGGTCGCCAGGGTCTCCCGCGCCATGGTCAGATTCATCATCAGGGTGACCAGCCGGGACTGCGCCCCGTCGTGCAGGTCGCGTTCGATTCGTCGCAGCGTGCCGACCGCGTCGGCCACGGCCAGGGCCCTGCTCGCTTCGAGGATCTGAATGCGGGCGGACTGGCCGCCATTGAGGAGTCCTCGCTGCAGGAGCCGGTCGAGGGAGACGAATCGGGCGATCAGGAACGGGGTCAGGGAGAGCAAGGCCACCCCGGCCAGTGAGACGAGCAGTTCGGTGGCGACGCCGTCAAGGGCGGTGCCGCCAATGCGGAGTGCGTGATGGACATCGCCGTCGGCCGTCCGGAAGCTCGGTGCGTTCTGCTCACGGGTGAGCGGGTAGCTGATCAGGACGATGGAGTACCCCCAGCTGAGGACGGTCGTGGCGCAGACCGCGACGGCCAGCGGGAGCTTGAGGAGCACGTAGCAGACAGCGAGCCAGCCGCTCGCGTCCGCCAGGCTGGTGCGCCGCCAGCCCAGGAGGCCGGGCTCGGTTCTGAGCCTCGGCGGAGTCAGATGGTCGCCCAGTAGAGAAGCGCTGAGCCGGACTGAGACTCCGCTCAGCCGGACCGCGCATCGGACCGCTACTGCCAGGACCCAGAGTCCGAACGGGGTGAGGGTGAGGATCACGCCCACGGCGAGCAGAGGCAGCACCGTCAAGGTCCCGGCCAGTGCCAGCGGCAGGTTGAGCAGCGCGTAGGCCGTCCACGCCCAGGTGGACCGGGTGAAGGGGCGTCTTAGCAAGGTGCTGACCGCTCGAACGACTCGATACCAGGACCTACTGCGCATGCGGGCATTGTCTAATCCGGGCTCGTCCGCAGTCGAGCGACCTTGGGAGCCGGGGTGAGGAGCCGGCGTACCGCCCGGCTCTGGAGTTCGGTGACCGCTTGGAGAACCCGGGAACCGAACAGTAGGACCAGCGCGCCGGGCCCGCTGTGCACCAACATAGCCCCGGCGAAGCTAGGGCCACCCCAGGCGTCGTCGGTGACGGTGGGGTCTCCCCAGGCCATGATCGGGTAGACGACGGCGCGTGCCAGCAGGAAGAACATGGTCGCCGTGAGCGCGAAGGACAGCATCCCGAGCGGTAGGGCTAGGAGCAAGTAGCCGACCTCGCGCCAGCGCCGCCCATCGCGTATCCGGCCGATGACTCCGGATCGGTAGGGGATGGCTGCGCCATCGGGCGGGCTCTCGGGTACGCCCAGGAGCAGATCCGCGCGGCGGAGTTCGAACCTGGTCAGGGAGCTGGTGAGGGCGAAGACGGCCACGAAGAGGACCGAGCCCACCATTGTAATCGACAGGACGGTGGCCAGTGTGACGCCGATCAGCGTTACGACGAAGCAGACAGCTCCCACGGGCAGGGAGGTCAGGGCATAGACGGTCCGCCGCCATATGCTGGTTCGCCGGTTCATTCCCCCGCGAGCCGCTTCGGCAGGTGCCGGATCCACTGGATACCAGCGGGGTCGAGCCCGTTGGTCGGCTCGTCGAGTAGCGGCGTCGCCGGGTCGCCCAGCAGCGCGGCCGCCAGGCCCAGGCGCTCCGGAACGTGGTCGATTTGCCCGGGCCGTTGGGCCCGAGGAAGCCAGTGGTCTTTCCTTCGGGGACCGCGAAAGAAAGACCGTCCACCGCGATCTCGCCACCATAGCGCTTGGTGAGATTTTTCTACCCGGATCATGACTCGATAATGTGATCACGCCCATCTGTATCGCAATGGTGCTACCGCTCCGCTGTTAGGTACGGCCCACCCCACCCCGCCAGCGGAAGCCCGGCGAAGTTCGCCGGATAAGAACTTGATATTGGCGATGACTAGCTTCGCTCCTGATTCTCACCATACGCGGGGGAGCAGGTTCTGCGCCGATCACGGCAGGGATGTGGAGGCCCGGGCGTCGCATGCGGACGCCGAGCGGGTGCGCCCGCTGCTCGTGCGGTTGACATGCCGAGGTTGGCCGCTGTGCCTGCGGGTGAACGACGGTCGAGCTGTGCGAGCTTGTCTTCAGCGCCAGCGAGGCTGACCTTGAGGCTTTCGACCTCGCCGAGCCAACCCTCTCGGCGACGTCGCATGGCGGTGGCGTGGCCCTCGCGGCGGCGGGAGGGCCTCCTGACCGTACCGGGACACACAGGTCCCAGAGGGTCGTTGTGGAAGAGGCCGTGAGCCTCCTCGTCCGGAGTCGAACCGGAGGCTCAACCTTCGGAAGGTCGGGTGCGGATCCGCCGCCGAGGAGTAGTGGAAGCCTGGGCGGGAGTCGAACCCGGAATGGACGGTTTTGCGGACCGTCTCCCGTACCGGCGAGTACCAGGCCCTGAGGGGAGTGCATGAGGGCGGAGTCGAACCGCCACAGCCGAGGCCGCTGCTTTACAGGCAGGTGGGCTCGCCGATTGCCCAGCTCATGCGGGGTGTACGACCGGGATCGAACCGGTGCCTCCGGGATCACAACCCGGCGTGCGAGGACCACCTACACCACGTACACAGCTCCGGTGGCAGGGTTCGAACCTGCGCCTGCGGATTAACAGTCCGCTGCCCTGCCTGCTGGGCGACACCGGATCAGTTACGCGAGCAGGACTCGAACCTGCATCACCCGGCTTATGAGGCCGGCGTGTTCCCGTTACACCATCGCGTAGCGCGGGGGACTACCCCGCTCAGTTGCGCAACCACTGCGGGCTGCTGCGAGCCATACCAGGGATTCGAACCCTGTCTGATCCTGCCTGGAAGGCAGGCGCCTCACCCGTCGGCATGTACGGCGAACCCCCTGCTTGCGGGGGGTGGCGTCTTCACCAGGATTTGAACCTGGATGTCCGGCTTCGTAGACCGGCGCTCTGTCCATTGAGCTATGAAGACTGGTCGGAGTGGCAGGAAAGGCGGCTGCTCAACCGTTGAGCTACAGGCCCGAACCCTCCCCACAGGCGAGGGGAGGAATGGGCGTCTTCCACTATGGAAATGTCAAAAGGATCGGGCGCCAGGAATGGCGCGAGACGCATGGGTGGAAGGAGCCGAACCCTCAAGCCTCGGAGTTGGAATCCGGGCGCCTACCGTCGGATCACCCACAGGAGTGGCTGCTGGGCCTGGTCAGGCGGCGTAGGGGTGCGGCCTGTGGCCGTGACCGGGACAGGTTCCCAGCCAGGCGGCGCGGGGATATTCCGGTCGCCGCGCATGGCTGAGATCGGGGCCGCCCGGCATTCGGTTCATGGCGTTCACAGTGCGGGCTCCTTTCTACTCTCAGCCGGTCGCTTTCAACTGAGACGATGATGGCGCGCCGCCGGTGCCCACGTCAAAAGAGTAAAATTGCGCGGCTTTCGCGGCCACGAAAGCCGCGACTCCGCCCGCACCGGCGGCCCGGCGCGAGGCCGGGACAGGGCAGGAGCTTGACGGGCGGAGCGGCGGCAACCCGGGCGAACCACCCTTGTCCGTGGTGAGACTGCTCTAGCCGGTGTCGGGGCCGATCACCTCGACCGTTGCCTGACGGCGGCTGGGCAACCGGACTGAGGCATGCCTCAACGCCCGTATTCCCAGTTCAGGACCGCGGATAGGCCAGAGACCGTCGGGGCCAGGGTGATGGGGTGCGGTGCGGGCGGCTATGGGGTGTGGAGGTCTGCGCTGTTGTAAGGGGTGAGCCATCCGGTGGCATGCAGGTCACCGCGTCGGCTGAAGGCGGCGGTTCCGCGGGCGGCGTCCTGGGGGCCGGTGGGGTGGGGCAGTGTCAGATGGTCGGTGGTGGCGACCATCTGGGTGTGCTGCAGACCGGTCCATGTGGTGACGGCGGTGCCGGGGGCGCATCGGGCTTCGAGGTCGCCGTCCGCGGGTGTGAGATCGATGCCCGTGATGCGGTCGCGTAGCAACGCGGTGTACCCGTTGCGGTCGAGGCGGCACCCGGTGGGGGCGGCGCCGACGGGCCAGTCGGGGTGGGTGATGCCGCGACTGGTGGCGCGCCGCCACATGAGCGGGACTTCGCGGTCGGCGTGCAGCGGGGTGGCCATTTGGGCGCACATCCACAGCAGCCGCCCGCTACCGCGGGGCGGGCCGAGGCGATGCCAGGTGGCGCGGTGGGCGAGGTCGGAGGCGACGATCGCAATCCAGGGGTGGACGGTGCCGAGGTAGCCCTGGGCAGCGAGCCAGGTGAGGTGGTGGGCGGCTTTCTCCAGCAGGGGCCGCATCGCTGTGTAGGGGATGCCGGCGATGAGCCGTCCCGGCTGCTCGAACGCCCGAGGAGTGGTCGCGAGGGTGAGCAGGGCGGCTTGGGCCAGGTCACCGGGCGTGTAGTGGCCTGCCGAGGCGAGGCCGCCACGCCGCCGGTAGGTGCGGGTGGCGCCGAGACGGGTGAGGTCCCCTCCGGCTTGGAGGAGTCGGGCTACCGGCCCGCGGATCTCCTCGGTGACAGCTGCTTCTGCAAGGTCGGGGACGAGGAGCGCGAGGTGGTTGATCAGGAGCCGTTCGGCAGCCGCGGGCTTAGCGGGCAGCGGGACCTTCGCGAGTGCGGCACGCAGGAGCAGGCCGGTTTCCGCGGCGACCATGAGCCGGGTGGTGAGCGTGCCGAGGTCGGTGGCCGCCAGATCGCTGTCGTCCTCACCTGCGGGGGTGCTGGTGAGGTAGCCGCCTTCGGTGAGCAGGTCGATGGCGGCATGGAGTGGGTTGAGGCTGTCGGCGCCTTGGTGGTGGGCGAGGGTCTGGATCCACCAGGCTTCCGCCTCGCGGAGGGTGTTGATGCGGCCTTGGACGGTTTCAGCGAGGACGTGGTCGGGAAGCGTGTCGAGGATCTTGGAGACGACACGGTAGCCGTCGGCGAGCTTGGCCTGCCACAGTGCGCGTTCGTTCTCGTCCACGATCAGGTAGGCCCACCCTTCGGTCTCTCCGGCACCGATCCGTCCGGCGCGGCCGAACATCTGCTGGACAAGTGCGACTTCGGCGGATTCGATCCCGACGGTGGTGTCCCGGATGACGACGGCGCGGGCGGGCAGGTTCACACCGGCGGCCACCGTGCTCGTGGCGACGAGGACGTCGATGTCGCGGTTGCGGAAGGCGTGTTCAGCGGCTCGTTTGTGCTCCCAGTCGCTGTAGTGCAGCCCGACCCCGGCCTGGGTGCAGGTACGCTCCACGGCTGCGGCGTCGTCAGGGTCGACACCCGAGATGTTGGCGCTGCGGCTGGCGGCGATCGCCAGGGCGGTGGACCGGACGCCGCGTTTACTGCCGCAGAACACCAAGACGCTCCCGCCATCGCCGGTGATCTTCTCGGTCAGAGTGGTGGCGAGGTGGGTGCGTGCGGTCTGGGTCGCGGCTCGATCCAGGCTCGTCGCGATGAGGGGGAGCTGCCAGGTGAGGCGGCTGGGCCGCCAGGTGATCGGGATGTGGTGGGCGCCGAGCCAGTCGGCGATCTGGGCGGCGTTGGCGACCGTCGCGGACAAGCCGACCACCCGGACGGGGGAGCCGTCGCCGCGCACCCGGGCGAGCAGCGCTTCCAGGACGGGCCCGCGGGTGCGGTCGCCGAGCAGGTGAATCTCATCGACGATCAGGCAGCCGACGTCGGCGAGCGCCTCTCGCAGGGAGCTCGCCCGGCACATCGATTCGAACTTCTCGGTCGTCGCGACCCACAGGTCGGCGTCACGGACCTTCTGCGCATCGACCACGTACTCACCCGACAGCCGCTCGACCCGCAGGCCTTGGCGGCGCCAGCCGTTCAGCTCCCGGTCGAGTTCGTCGGTCAGCGACCGCTGCGGGACGAGCCAGGCGGCCTTGCGTCCTTCCTTGAGGATGGTGCGCAGCGCGGCCATCATGCCGATGACGGTCTTGCCGGCACCGGTCGGAGCGGTGACCAGGACGTGGTCGTCAGCATCGGCGACATGCGGCGCGGCCTGTACTTGAGCGGGATTCAGAGTGGCAAAGGGCAGGTAGGGCAGCCAGTCGTGCGGCAGATGCCGCTCGGCTGGCGACAGAACCGGCCGCTCGATGCCTGACTCGGCGTGGGCGTCCCACATCAGTTCGAACGCCTCAGCCGCCACGACCGCTCCTGCGCCAGTGGTCGGTGCCGTCGCCAGGGTCCGATTCGTGGTGAGCCTGCAGATGGAGGTGAGTGGGGTGGGGGTGCCGGCGCGGACCGAGGTGATGGTCTCGGACTCGATCCAGTGCCGCACCGTACGCACAGGAATGTTCTGTCGCTTGAGGGTGTCGATCAGCTTCGCGAACTGGTCGCTGTCGGGGAGCAGAACGCGAGTGTCGACGCCTTTGATCGCTGACGGTGCGGGGTCGAGCGGGTCTGCGATCTTGAACCACTGGATCGGCCCGATGTCTCGATCGGCTGCCGGTCTGGGTGCAGCGGTGTCCAGACCGGTGGGCTGTGGCTTGACCCGGTCGAGCAGGCCACGCAGGTGGGAGCTGGCTGCGCCCGCGGACACCGGGGTGATGCGGACGCTCGCGGTGACGCAGTGCCTGCTGGGGGAGGCGGAGACCCGCTGCTCCTCTACGCGGGCGAACGCTCCGGCCAGGTACACCGCTCCCGGCCGAACCTCGGCCAGTGGTTCGCCCTGGACGTTCCGCACCTGGGCCTTTACCAACGCTTCGGCCCGCTCTGTAGAGGTCAGTTCCGGCACTATCGAGCGCTCCTTCAGCCCACCCATCTGATGCACCAAGGGGTATTCATCCCGACCTGCCACGACAGTGATCCTATGCTGCCGCTTCGTGAACACCTCGGTCAGCGTATGGACGTTCGCCGCCGTCGCCGAGATCTGTTGGCGGGGGAGTGCGTCCGCAGCGCCGCACGCGACGGAGGGTCCCCGGCAAGCCCGCCAGAATCGGCCCAGCGCCTTTCGAAGTCTGGGCCGGACCCGCCCCGGACGGCTGGATGGTCGACCTGCCGGGCCTGAGGCATACATCAACCCTGTTTTCTCGTGGTTTTGGGTGGTGTGGATTTATTACTTTACATAATGTGCATTATCGGGCTGGGGAGTTGGGTGCGTATGTCCGGTGTGGGGTGGGTGGATAGGGTGGGGATGGGGGCGTTGGGGTTGGGCGGTGAAGATGGGTGGCGGGTAGGGGACACGGAATGGGTGGGTGGATCGTCTGACTGGTATGAGTGGTGTGCGGGCTGGGCGTGAGCTGGTGTTTCCGGCCGGGGCGTTGGTGTTGGTGGCCGGGCTGCCGGGGGCGGGCAAGAGTACGTTGCTGCGGCGGCTGTACGGGCTGAACGACCTTGAGGACCGGCCGGTGGCCGTCGGCGGGGCGCTGGTGATCGACTCCAAGCAGTCGCGGAACTGGTGGGAGAGGTATCTGGGGGCGGTCCCCCGGCGGGCGCGGATCCCGTTCGTGTATTCGACGCATGTGTGGCGGATCGGACGGTCGCTGACGCGCGGCGAGGCCGTGGTCGCGCACACGCGCGGGACGTGGCCGCATCTGCTGTACGGGTTCGCGTGGCTGGCCCGGCGGATGGGGACCGGGCTGCACCTGGTGCTCCTGGACGTCGCGCCGCAGACCGCGCTCGACGGGCAGCACGCCCGCGGACGGATCCTCACCTCACGGGCGTTCCTGTGGCATGTCCGGCGCTGGCGGAAGATCATCGTGCGGGCGCGGACCGGGGTGCTGCGGCCCGCGACCTCGGTGACCGTCCTGGACCGGGACGACGCCGGACGGATCGAGGCGATCCGGTTCGCCGACAAGACCACGACACCCGCCCCCTGAGACGGCCCAGGGGGCGGTGACCGTCCCTAAGGAGCCGGCCAGGCGTCGACGCAGGCGCGGTACCCCGACGGCAGGACCAAGCCGTCCAAATCCCCGGAAGCGAACAGCCCGACCTGCCGGTGCTCATGGCTGAGCACCGGCGCCGGACTGCCCGCATCAAGCAGGCAGCCGTAGGCGACGATCAGCACCAGCGCGCCCGGCAGCGGCTCGTACACCCAGGCGTCCAGGAGCGGGCCGACGGTGACCGTCCAGCCCGTCTCCTCGCCGATCTCCCGGGCGACGGCGTCCCGCGGGCTCTCCCCGGCCTCGATCTTCCCGCCGGGGAGCTCCCATTCGTCCCGTTCGTTCCGCAGCAGCAGCACCCGCCCCGACGGATCGCGCACGACGCCCTTGGCCGACACCGACCGGACATGACTCACCCGGCGTCGCCCGACAGGAGCTCCTGCAGCTCGGCCACCGCGACGCGCAGCTCGGCCGCGAAGGTGTGCATGGCGTCCGCGACGCTCACCGGGGTCGCCAGGTACAGGTTGAACCGGTCGGGCAGCAGCACGTACGCGACACCGATGCACTGGGTGCTCGTCATCCCGAACCCGAAGTACTTGATGTTGACCGACGGGGCCGAGCTCGTCGACAGGTAGTCGTCGCGGCTGACCGTCCAGCCGGGCGAGGAGAACAGCGGGATCGGCCCCTCCACCCCGAGTTCGGGACGGCGCCCGGCGATCAACTGGAGCTCCCACAGGTGCTGTTCGGGCGCCTGCCCCGCCTGGCACTCCTTCGCCCGCCGCACATGGGCGTCGGCCGCGGCACGGAACGCCGCCAGCTTGCCGGCCCGGTCGGCGGACGGGTCGGTGAAGGTGTCGGCGAACGCGACGACCTCCGGGGTGACCACCCGCATCGCCTCGGTGCGGCCCGCGCGGAAGTGGCGGGTCGCGATCGACTCGTACGTCGCCCCGGTCAGGCCTTTGGCGCGGCGGTGGGCGAGCTGGTAGGCGAGCTGGACGAACGCGTCGGGTGAGACGCCGAGCTGTTTGGCCCGTCCCGTCCCGAAATCGGGGAACGACACCGTGGTCGTCGCCGTCCCGGCCGCGTAGGCGTCGAACGCGGAGGCGGCCGCGGCGATGTCGGCGCGCTGGGCGTCGTCCAGGACGAACCGGACGGGTGCGACGGCCGGTGTGCCGGGGCCAGCAGGGGCGGGATCGCCGGTGAGGACGTCGTCAACGAACGACAGGATCGTGGTGCCGTCGAGCCCGCAGTGCTCGACGTTGATGCCGGCGGTCCCGTCGGCGAACACGATGAACGACACCGCCTTGTCGAACCAGCGGTTGCCGCTGTCCCCGGCGAGGAGCTGATCGCAGGCTTCGCGGTCGTCGGCCGGGGTCAGGTCGTCCAGGCAGACGGTGAACAGCGCCGTCTCCACGTCCTCGAGGGCCGCGGCGTTCGCCTGCGCCAGGGCCGCGCGGCTGGCCGCCCACTCGGCGCGGGCCTTGGTGGTGAGGCTGCCGGCCGCCTCGTCGACGGGCAGCGCCGTGACGGTCTCCTTGACGATCCGGTCCAGCGCCCCGGCCAGTTCACCGGCCGCGTACGGCCGGCCGTCGGAGGTGAGGACGTCGAGCCGGAACAGGTGGCGGCGGTGGAACACCAGGATGTGCCGTCCGGCCGCCGGGCCCGGCTCGGCATCGCTGTAAGGGGCGCGGACGGTGTCCTGCCGCTCGCCGGGGATCCGGGTGGTGGCGAACAGATACTTGTTCTGGTCCATCGCCAGGGGCTTGCCGCGCAGCAGCAGCGGCGGGACGGTCTCGGCGTCCAGCCGCAGCTTGTAGTCCACGGCGCCGGCGATCAACGCGGCCGCCCGCTCGGTCTGCCCGAGCGGGGAGTCGGCGAACAGGAACAGGAAGTTCGCGTTGACGGCGATCCGGTCGCGGCGGCCCAGATAGCGCGACGGCCAGAACAGGTCCAGCCAGCTGTGCACGCCGGGCGAGGCGTCGAAGTCGGCCAGAGCGGAGTGCAGGACCGGCCCCGGCCCGTCGAGGAACGCCTGAACCTCGCGGCGTGTCTGCGCGAACTGCTCGTCGGTGAGCAGCGGCGCGCACCAGTCCAGGAAACGGGCGCAGGTGTCCTCGAGCGCGGGCAGCGGAACCCTGGGCAGGGTCGGCTCGAGCTCGAAGGTGCGGGGGGTGGAGTTCACAGATCCTCGATCCGGGTGCGGGGTTGGTCGTTGGGGACGGAGACGAACAGTTCGGCGTGCAGCCAGCCGTCGGATTCGGGCAGGTCGGGGCCGAGCGGGGCGAGCCGGTCCAGGACCTGGTCGCGTTCCTCGGCGGTGGCGAAGCGGCGTTGCCGGAAGGTGGCGGTCGAGCGTGACGTCCGGTAGCCGGCGTCGGCGAGCAGCGCGCCGATCGGGTCGAACGGGAACATCCGCAGCACGAAATGGGCCATCCACGGGCGGCGGTCGCCGAACGCCGTCAGCAGCCGTGCGATGGACTTCTCCCCCACATAGCCCAGACAGCCCGTGGAGATCACCAGATCGGTGCGGGCGAGGATCGCGGTCTGGGCGTCGGTCGGTTCGCACGCCTCCAGGTCGGCGTGGACGGCCTCCGACAGCAGTCCCGCCTGGACGGCGTAGGCGAGCGCCGGTTCGGACACGTCGAGGCCGGTGAACCTGGCCACCGGGGTGGCGTGGCGGGAGCGGCGACGGTCGGCCTCCAGCAGGCTGCCCCGGGTGGTGGGGGCTCCGTCGTAGCGGGTGTACAGGTCGTCCATCGTGGTGTCGTGGTTGAGGAGCGCGGCGTTGATGCCGTAGGAGCAGCCGATGTCCAGGACGCGTGGCAGGCGGCGTCCGGTGGTCTCACCGTACTCGGCGATCAGTGCCGAGAAGTGCGGTTTGGCGTTCTGGGGAACGTTGTAGCCGAACGTCCTGAGTGTCCGGAAATAGGCGCGGGGGTCGGGCCGGTCGTAAATATGGTCGAGCGAGACTTTCCCTGTGCGGTCTACCTGCACGGTCGCATTCCTCTCAGCGGGTTCCAGTGAGGCGATGTGGCCGGTTCAGTCCAGGAGCAGGTCACCTCGGGACGTGGGAGCGCGATGCGCGGGCGTGAGCCGCCCGAAAAGCTGACGGGTCCGCTCGGCGCTGCCGACCACCCCGGGCCGCTCGCTGTAGGCGAAGATCGCCGAATGCCGGTCGGCCGCCCCCTCGACGGGACTGACCCGGTGCAGCGAGAACCGCCCCTGGAAAAGCTGCAGATCACCGGGACGCAGCGTCAACCGCCGCACCAGCCCGTCAGCACGGCCGTCCAGGACCGCCTCCACCGCCTCGGTGTTCTCACCCGACGCCGAACGGATCGCCGGGCAGTACTCGAACACGCCCCCCTCCTCGGGAGCGCGGGTGAGCATACTGACCGTGTACTCGTTGGTATCGAAATGCCAGGGATGCTGCCGGCCCGGCCGGATCACGTTCACACAGAGCCCCGACAGCGGATCGGCCAGCGGGAACACCCGCGGCAGACCGAAACACGCCGCCACGAACCCCTGGAACGCCTCATCGGTGTACAACCGGTGAATCAGATGATCGGCCGGAATCCGGTCCCTGGCCACGAACGCGTTGCCCCGCACATACGTGCGGTGCGCCGGATGCCCCTCGGGCAGCGCCGGATCGGGCGCGGTGTTGTAGACGTTGACGGTCTCCGGCGCGTAGTACGCGTGCGGTGCCAGCTCCAGCCCCTGACGTTGCAGATCGGCCTGCGCGTCCTTCCTGATCAGATCCGGCAGAACACTGCAGCCACTGGCGGCGAGGTCGGCGCGGACACGGTGGACGAGGTCATGCCATGGCGGGCTGCCGGCCGCACCCAGTGGATAACGCCCGGTATCGACAATTCGATCAAGCATGGGAACGGGTCTAACAGCTCCACCCGGTGACGCCCATCCCCCGCCGGGGTGACATAAGGGTGACCTTGACGGTCAAAGCCTCACCCGTCATGTCCGAAAAACCCGTCAACCCTCAGGATCGGACAGCAATTCGATCAGCACCACGAGCTCCTCGGCCGAAAGATTGCTCCGCAGCACCCGCGCGGCGGTCTCCGGCCGCGACAGCGGAACCGTCACCGTCCGTGCCCGGAACCCCGCCTCCACCATCGCCGCATGAGCCGACAGCTCACCGTTCAACACCCGGTCGTGCAGCACCGGCGCGTCCTTGCGCAACCGCCGCAACGCCGCCGCCTGACTCGTCCCCGTCGGCCGGATCGGCGCGTTGATATTATCAACAGCACTCGCCGTCGACTCCTGCAACGCCTGCTCCAGCAGATCCACCACCACCGGATCCCCACCCGACAACCGGCGCAACCCGCCCACCGTCGCACCCAACCCCCGCGGCGGCTGCGCGATCACGAACGACAGGAAATCCCGATGACGGACCGCACCGGTCTCCGTCACGAACTCCCGCCACGCCCGCTCCTCCAACACCCGCCGCAACAGCACAGGCGCCCGCGACAGACCCTCCCCCGCAGCCGACAACACCGTGGACAGCTCCGCCACGAGCTCACCACAGACCACAGGCCGCACGAAACCCCCCCTTCACCGACCCCATCCTGTCAGCGAACGAACCCCAAACCAAGATCATCCATAGCGGCCCGCCAGATCCGCAACGCCTTCGGCCCCACCCCGTGCAACGCCGCCACCTCCACCTCCCGCCACAACGCCAACTCCTCCAAACTCCGCACCCCCACCAGCTCCAGCGCCCTCTGCGCGGGCACCGACGTCTTCGGCAGATCAGTCATCCCCCCAACCTAACGACACCACCACCAGAGAAAACCCACGCCACGGTGAACCGAACCCCACCCCCCACCCGTGCAACCACCGTGGGATCCACCGCCGACGAGCAACTGCTCCGCAGCCTCTACACCGAACACGGCGGACCCCTGCTCGGATTCGCCCTCCGCCTCACCGGCGGCGACCGCCACCAAGCAGAGGACATCGTCCAGGAAACCCTCCTGCGCGCCTGGAAACACCCCGAAATCCACCACCCCGACCGCCCCCTGAGACCCTGGCTGTTCACCGTCGCCCGCAACCTCATCGTCGACCAGCACCGCGCCCAGACCAGCCGCGGCGGCCCCCGCACCCCCCTCGACGAAGCCACCGCACTCCCCGGCCACGACGACCTCGACCGCGCCCTCGAATCCTGGACCGTCGCCCAAGCCCTCACCGACCTCAGCCCCCACCACCGCGCCGTCCTCATCGAGACCTACTACCGCGGCCACTCCGTCGGCGAAGCCGCCACCGCACTCGGCATCCCGCCCGGCACCGTCAAATCCCGCACCTACTACGCCCTGCGCGCCCTCCGCCTCGCCCTCGAAGAACGCGGGGTCACCCCATGAACCCCTGCCACGACGCACGCCTCCACCTCGGCGTCTACGTCCTAGGCGCCATCGACCCCGCCGACCGCACCCCCCTGGAACGCCACCTCGCCGGCTGCCCGGCCTGCCGCGACGAACTCGCCGGACTCGCCGCCCTCCCCGCACTCCTCGGCCGCGTCACCGAACCCCAGCTCACCGAAGCCGCACCCCCCGGCGACGACCACCTCCTCACCGCCCTGCTCGCCCGCGCCCAAGCCGAACACCGCCGCCGGCTGCCCGCACCC
>NZ_BAAGZI010000040.1:0-26571 GCF_054778695.1 Actinocorallia lasiicapitis | reverse complement strand
CGCGGCGAGCAGCTCGCGGAGCCCGGGGTCGAGCTCGCCGCCGTCCCGTTCGGCGAGGATCGCGCCGCGGCCGTCGCAGCCGATGCCGCCGGCCCGGACCAGGATCTCGGCGGTGAGCGCGGTGCGCAGGGCGGTGCGGGCGTCGTCGAGGAGCTGCTGGACGTCGCGGACGGGCCGGTCGAGCACGAGCGCGAAGTCGGAGATCGCGAGCTGGTGCAGGACCCGCAGTTCGAGGGTCTCGCGGGCGATCGGGGTGAGGGTGCGGACGGCCTGCCAGGCGAGCAGCCGCTGGTCGACGTCGTCCTGGTCGTGGCTGGCGATCGGCAGGTCGGGCTGCTGTCCGGGGAGCGGCATCCGGCGCGCGCATTCGATCCGCGCTATCGCGTAAATCCAAGGGGCGAACCGGTCGATTTCCCGCAATTTCTCAATATGCGCCTCGGCGACGATGAACGTGTCGCGCAGGGCCACCTGCGCGGCGTCGCGATGCAGCAGGTGCGACCAGCAGTAGGCGTAGAGACGGTCGGCGTACTCGTCGTAGACAGCGGCCAGAGCGCCCGGATCGCGCGAACGCAGGGCTTCGACGAGCAGGCGGTCTTCCATGGAAGAAAGTTAAAGGTTTTCCCTTAAGCCGCTCTACTGATTCCTTTGTTTGCCCGGTTATTTCGCAATTCCCACCATTGGCGGGAAGATCCGTTCCGCGGCCGCGACGATCGTCGCCACCTGCGCGGTCGTGTACACCACCGGATGTGCCCGGACATAAGGGGCGACGGCCCTGCCGCGCAGGATCCGGACGCCGCCGTACTCCAGGCCGTCGCCGTCCGGGCTGCCCGGCTGGACGGCCACGATCGGCGTGACGGTCAGCTCCTTGTCCAGCTCGGCCGAGAGCAGCCGCGCCACCAGCGGCCCGGCCAGCGCGGCCGTCCGTTCGATCCCCGAGATCTGCCGCTCCCCCGCCCACAGCAGCCCGCCGTCGGCCGACAGCCGGGCGCCGCGCCGCACCCGCCGGGTGATCACCGCGTAGACGCCGGTCAGCCCGATGACGAGATGGTCCAGATTGGTGGATTCCAGTTCAGGGACCGACCGATCATGCAGAACCGTGTATCCGCGACCTTCCAGGACTTTCAGTTCGCGTCCCGTCCGGCGTTCGGCCGCCGCGCCGCGCCGCCAGTCGGTCTCGGCGCCGGGCCTCGTCATCGCCCGCGCGTAGTAGGCGCCGGCCACGGCCACCCCGCAGACCAGCCCGGACGGCCAGTCCGTCAGCCCGGCCGCGAGCACCAGCGCGGACACTCCGAGCACCGCGGCCACCGTCGTCCGCTCGTTCCGGGTGGTGTACGCCTGCTGACGTGCCCTGGCCGAAGCCCCGGCCGTCGCCGTCTCCATGCGCGCCATGCGCCACCACCCCCCTTCGCGGCCAAGCGTCGCCTCCCCCGCCCGCCCGTTCAAGGACTTCCGACCACCCCGGTCTTGATCGTCCCCACGCTTGACCCGATTTTGATCATCGAGTTCCCCGGCGCTGACCCCGCCGGGGTACCGGGACGCGCCGCGATCCCTGTACCCGCGGTTGGCGTGCGGCCGACGGTTTCTGTCAGAGGGGGCGGCTAGGTTCGCGATGTGATGTCGATGGGTGAGCTGTCAGTGGAAGCGGGGGCCGACGGCGAGCTGGAGGTGCGGTGGGGCGCGCCCGGCTCCGTCCTGGCCGGGTTCGGCGAGGCGCTGGCCACGGCCGTGTCCGTCGCGGTCAGGTCGGGGGTTCCGCCGGTCCATCTGGTCGAGAAGCTGCTGCACACGCGGTTCGTTCCGGCGGGGGCCACCGGCGATCCGCGCGTGCCGCACGCGACTTCCGTCGCCGACCATCTGGCCCGGCGGATCGCCCAGGAGTGGCTGACTCCGGCCGAACGGGCGTCGCTCGGCCTGGAATCGCTCGGATGGGAGAAGGGGGTGCTGCAGCGGGTGTGACGGTCAGAGCACGGCGCGCTGGAACGCCCAGGCGTCCTCGACGATGTCGGTCAGCGACGAGGTGGCGTGCCAGCCCAGCTCGTCCTGGATCTTCGCGGACGACGCGACGAGGACGGCGGGGTCGCCGGCGCGTCGCGGCAGCAGGTTCGCCGGGATCGGATGGCCGGTGACGGCGCGGGCCGCCGTCAGCACCTCCAGGCACGAGTAGCCGGAGCCGCTGCCCAGGTTGTAGACGGTGTGCCTGCCGGGCGTGACGGCGTCGAGGGCGAGCAGATGTGCCCTGGCCAGATCGGCGACGTGCAGGTAGTCGCGGATCGCGGTGCCGTCGGGCGTCGGGTAGTCGGTGCCGTAGATGTCGACCGAGTCGCGCAGTCCCGCCGCGACCTTCAACAGGTTGGGGATGAGGTGCGTCTCGGGCTCGTGCAGCTCGCCGCGGCCCCCGTAGGCGCCGCCGACGTTGAAGTAGCGCAGGCTGGTGGCGGCCAGCCCGTGCGCGGCGGCCTCGCCCTGGAGCGCGTAGTCGACGGCGACCTTCGACTGGCCGTAGGGGTTGATCGGCGCGGCGGGCGTGTCCTCGGTGATCGGCCCGTCGCCGGTGACCCCGTAGGTGGCGGCCGTCGAGGAGAAGACCATCCGGCCGACGTCGTGCTCACGCATCGCGGCCAGCAGAGCCAGCGTGCCGGACACATTGTTGTCCCAGTACAGCTCGGGTTTCGCTACCGACTCGGCCACCTGGGAGCGGGCCGCGAAATGCAGGACGGCGTCGTAGCCGCCCTTGCCGAGCACGTCCCCCGCCTGCTTGACGTCGCCTTCGAAGAACTCCGCGCCGTCGGGGACGGCGTTGGCACGGCCCGTCGCGAGATTGTCGAGGACGCTCACCGCGTGCCCCGCCTCAAGAAGCTGGACGGCCACAACAGATCCGATATATCCGGCGCCACCGGTGACGAGAACCTTCACTTCACGACCTCCCTGAAAAACAGAGAGCCCACCCGGGATGCCGGGGGGCTCTCTATTTTCGACGCCCGAACCGGACGATCGGTTCGGTTCTAGGCCGTGTCTTATGGATCTTGTCCGTAGCGAGCGGCGGTCAGGTGCGTGCCTCGGGGGTGCGGAGGAGGGAGCCAGCCTGGTTGGCTGGTGACCGACGACAAGCCCTCGAGGTGCGTGCCTGGGCGTCGCGCAGTAGGACCGAAGATTCATAAGACACGGCCTAGTCGTTGAGGGCCTTCTCGAAACCGGCGAGGCGGACGCAGGTCGCCAGGCCCTCGATCGCGGTCTCCAGCTCGGACAGGACCGGGAAGGTCGGCGCGACGCGGATGGTCCGGTCGAACGGGTCGTCGCCGTACGGGTGGGTGGCGCCGGCCGGGGTCAGCGCGACACCCGCCTCCTTGGCCAGGGCGACGACGCGCTTGGCGCAGCCCTCCGGCACGTCGAGGGAGATGAAGTAGCCGCCTTCGGGCTTGGTCCACTGGGCGAGGCCGGTGTCGCCGAGCTGCTCGGTGAGGATCCGGTCGACGGCGTCGAACTTCGGCCGGACGATCTCGGCGTGGGCGCGCATGTGGGCGGCCAGGCCCTCGCCGTCCTTGAGGAACTGCACGTGACGCAGCTGGTTGATCTTGTCGTGGCCGATCGTCGCCATGCTGAGGTTGGCCAGCAGCCAGTCGACGTTCGCCTGCGACGAGCCGACGAACGCCACCCCCGCACCCGCAAAGGTGATCTTCGAGGTGGAGCCGAAGACGAACGCCCGGTCCGGGTTCCCCGCGGCGGCGCTCAGCGCGAGGAGGTCGGCCAGTTCGGACGGCTTGTCGGTCAGATGGTGGACCGCGTAGGCGTTGTCCCAGAAGATCCGGAAATCGGGGGCGGCGGTCGGCATCTCGGCGAGGCGGCGGACCACGTCGTCGGAGTAGGAGACGCCCGACGGGTTGCTGTACTTCGGCACGCACCAGATGCCCTTGATCGCCGGGTCCTCGGCGACGAGACGCTCGACGACGTCCATGTCGGGGCCCTCGGCCGTCATCGGGACCTGGATCAGTTCGATCCCGAACCGCGCCGACAGCGAGAAGTGCCGGTCGTAGCCGGGGACGGGGGCGAGGAACGCGATCCGCTCCTCGGCCGCCCACTTGCGCTCGCCGCCCGGCAGGACGCTGAGCATCGCGTGGACCACGGTGTCATGCATGATCGACAGGCTGGAGTTGCCCAGCGCGATCAGCTGGCCCGCCGGCACCTGCAGCGCCTCGGCGAAGAGCGCGCGCAGTTCGGGGAGCCCGTTGAGCCCGCCGTAGTTGCGCAGGTCCGTGCCGTCGGCCGACTTGTGGACGCCCTCGCCCGGCAGGGCGAGAATGGCGTTGGACAGATCGAGTTGGGCGGGCGCGGGCTTGCCCCGCGTGAGGTCCAGCTTCAGGCCGCGTGCCTTGAAGGCCTCGTAGTCCTGGAGAGCCTGTGCGTGGCGTTCGGCCACAGTCTGAGCAGTCACTGCCATCCCTCTGCGCGTTGCCGGTAGGAGCGTCCCCGAGGATATCGAAGGGGCGAGGCAACCCTCGAACGCTTTGAACGTCTCTGATACATGGAAACGAAGTTGGCAACCCATCCCCCGCCCACGGATCCGGTCTCCGAGCTCTATCGGGGGCACGCGCTGGGGCTCGTCCGGCTGGCCCTGATCTCCACCGGTGACCGGCAGGCCGCCGAGGACTGCGTGCAGGAGGCGTTCCTCGGGCTCTACCGGAACTGGGACAGGCTCCACGACCGTGACAAGGCCCTCGCCTATCTGCGGTCCTCGGTGCTGAACCGCTGCCGTGACGTGCATCGCAAATCCAGGTTCCGGCGGACCGAGCACGTCCCGCCGGTCTGGTCGGCGGAGGCGGCCGTCCTGCACGACGAGGAGCAGCGGGCCGTCGTCAAGGCGCTGCAGCGGCTCCCCGAACGGCAACGCGAGGCACTGACGCTCCGCTACTTCCTCGAACTCACCGAATCCGAGATCGCCGCCGCCATGGACATCAGCGTCGGCACCGTCAAATCCACCACCTCCCGGGGCATCGCCTCGCTGGAGCGCATCCTCAAGGAGGACCAATGACCAGCCCCATCGAAGAGCGCCTCCAGAACGCGCTCCGTGACCTCGCCGATTCCTACCCGCCCGAAGCACTGCCGCCGCTCAAGGCGCCGCGCCGCCGCTTCGACCTGCGCCTCCCCCTGGCCGTCGCCGCGACGGCCGCCGTGGCCGCGGGCGGCCTCCTCATCGGCCACGAACTCCAGAAGCCGGATCCGGTCATCAACGCCGCCCCGCCGACGGCCTCCCCGGACCCGTCCAGGGTCGAGCTCTCGGTCTACTTGTGCGCGAAAACCAGCGCCAACCCTGACTGCCATCAAAAGAGGTTCACGGAATCCGAGCGTCTGACCATCGCGGAACGCCTCTCGGAGTACCCCGGCCTCACCGTCAGCTACGAAAGCGATGCCGACGCCTACGCCCGCTTCAGGGAACTCTTCGAGAACTCGCCCGGCCTCCTCGCCGGCACCCGGCCCGGCGATATCCCTGCCTCCTTCCGTATCCAGTTCACCGACCCGACCGCCGTACCCACCGTTAGGGCGGCTATCGACGAACTCCCCGGTATCGACACCATCATCGAAGAACGCGCGCAGCGCTCGTTCACCCCCAGCCCCCACCCGCGGCAGCCCACACCGCGTTGACTCACCACGCCCCCCGCGAACCGCGACCCCCCGGTTGGGCGAGACTGGAGGCATGAGTTATCGGGTGACGTTCGTGTGCACGGGGAACATCTGCCGGTCGCCGATGGCGGAGCATGTGCTGCGGCGGTTCGTGGTGGAGGAGGGTCTGGAGGTCGAGGTCGACAGTTCGGGGACGGGCGGGTGGCACGCGGGGGATCCCGCGGATCCTCGGACGGTCGCGGCGCTGCGGCGGGCGGGGTACTCCAGCGCGCACGAGGCCAAGCAGTTCCGGCCGCTCTGGTTCACCAAGTACGACCTGATCATCGCGCTGGACGAGGGGCACCAGCGGGATCTGCGGTCGATGGCGCCGAACGCCGAGGCGCGCGACAAGGTGCGGCTGCTGCGCTCCTACGATCCGGACGCCGCCGACCTGAACGTCCCCGACCCCTACTACGGAGGCAGAGCCGACTTCGAGGAGGTCCGTGAACAGATCGAGGCGGCCGTTCCCGGGCTGCTCGAAGAGATCCGCGCGCGGCTCAAGGAACAGGCCGCGCCCGACCGTTGAGAAGGGGCCGGGCGGGATCGCCGCCCGGCGGGTCAGGCCGTCAGGACGGCTTGGGGTAGTCGTCGTAGAAGCCCTGGCCGGTCTTGACGCCCAGATGCCCGGCGTCGACGTACTTCCGCAGGAGCTTGCGCGGGCCTTCCGGCAGGTGCGGGTTCTCCTCGGCGTAGTGGTTCTCGATGTCGAGGACGACGTCGAGACCGACCCGGTCCATCATCCGGAACGGGCCCATCTTGGTGCCCATGTTCAGGCACCACATGGCGTCGACGTCCTGCGGGGTGGAGACCCCTTCGGCGACCACGGACAGGCACTCGCGTTTCACGGCCGCCCAGATGCGGTTGAAGATGAAGCCGGTGCTCTGCTTGTGGGCGACGAACGGGTGGATGCCGTCCTTCGGCAACTCCTTCAGCAGCACGTCGATCACGCCCTGGTCGGTGTGGGAGTTGGCCATGAGGTCGGCGGCGTTCTGCACGGGCGGCATGTAGAAGTGCAGGTTGACAACGCGTTCGGGGTTCTTCACCCCGGTGATGAACTGCTCCGTCGGGTAGGAGGAGGAGTTGCTGGCGAGGATCGCGTCGGCGTCGGAATCGGCGTCCAGCTCCTCGAAGATCTTCTTTTTGAGGTCGAGACGCTCGGGGACGGCTTCGATCACCAGCCAGGCGCCGCGCACCGCGCTCCCCTGGCTGTCCGCGGCGACGGCCTTGCCGCCCGAGGTGGCTCCGGCGACGGAGCTCTTCTGCTTCTCGACGAACGCGACGGCCGCGGCGCACGCGTCCGGCGACGGGTCGAAGATCCGGGCTTCGGTGCCGTGGGCCGCGAACATCAGCGCGATCCGCCGGCCCAACGTCCCCGCCCCGATCACGGCCACCGGACGGTCAGCGATGTTCTTAGGCGCGGTATACGCCATGGTTCCTCCTTCAGGCAGTGGGCAGATAAGCGATTCCGGTGAAGACTCCGGCGCCGTGCAGCAGCCGGCGCGGCGCGGAGCCGTCGACTCCGACCGCCCACAGGTCGCCGCCCAGATCGGTGACGAACGCCTGCTCACCGGACGGGTCGAGCGCCACCCCGATCCCCTCGTGGAGACCGCTGAAGAGGATCTCCGACGGTGCGCCCTGCGTTCCGTACGCTGGGATCGGCGCCCGGTTCAGGGTGTTCCCGCGCGGCCCCGCGCCTCGGTCCGTCCAGTAGAGGAGCCCGCCGGCCAGGTCGAGTTCGAGGTCGATCGGCTCGGGCAGCCCGTGGTAGAGGACTTCGACGTCGTCGCGGTGCGCCGGATCGCCCGGCAGGTCGAGCCCGGCGCGGAGGATGCGTCCGGCGTCGCCGTCGTCGGGCCCCTTCTGCGACCAGTACAGCTTCCGTTCGACCGGATCGACGGCGACTCCCACACACCAGTGCCGTGCGTCCTGCCGGTCGTCGTCGCCCTTGCCGGCCTCGACCAGCACCTCGACGGCCGTTCCGCGGGCGCCGTCGAGCGGCCCGTCGATCATCCCGTCGACGGGTCCGCGCAGGACGCGCATCCCTTCGCGGTCGCCCCAGTAGAGGAGCCCGTCGTGCAGCGTGATCTGCTTCGGGGTGAAGGTGCTTCCGGGCGGGAAGAGGACGGTCTGTTCGCTGCCGTCGAGCCGGGCGCGGCTGATGAAGCCGTCGTTGGCGTTGAAGTCGTGGCCCATGTTGGTCCAGTACATGTAGCCGGCGGCGGGGTCGATGGCGATGCCGTCGGGGAACGCGTCGAGGCCCGTCACCAGGTCGACGACGTCGGTGCCGTCGGTCCGCACCGACAGGACGCGCCGGTATTTCATGTCCAGGACCAGCAAGCGGTCGGTGGAGCTCATCAGTGTTCCTTCCGGGTGAGGGCACGGCTGCGGTCGGCGGCGGCCTTGTCGTCGGTGCCGATTCGCACCCCGTACCGGCGGGCGGGCTCATCGGCCCGTTCGGCCGGCAGCGCGGACCCGCTCAACCGCCCCGCCGGGACCCCCGCCTGCAGCAGACCTGCGGGAACGGCGACGCCGAGGTGGCCCGCACCGAGGATCGCGACGCTGTGCGCGCCCGGCCCTGGCATGATCAGACTCCGTAGCCGAGAGGACTCATACTGGGCCATATGCCCGATCCGAGCGGTAAGTCCGGTCAGCGTCCGGCAAAGGCTTGCCCCTTTTGCGGCCACACCGAAAACCCGTCGTCCGGATAGTGTGCGTTTCATGGGCATGGTGATGGCGGTCTCGTTCACCCGGTACGGACGGCTTTACTACCTTGATCCCGGCGGTCACAGTCCGAAGATCGGCGACAGGGTGCTCGTCCCGACCGAGAGCGGCGCGGAGGTCGCGGAGTGCGTCTGGGCGCCCACCTGGGTCAGCGAGGAGATCGGCGGGCTGCCGGTCTGCGCGGGCCTCGCCGGCGACGCCGAGCTGGAGCGGGACGAGGCCAACCGGCTGCGCCGCACCGAGGGCCGGTCCATCGCGAAACGCCTGATCAAGCAGCACCAGCTCCCCATGAAGATCATCGGCATCGACTATCTGGACGCCGAGAACATCTACCGGGTCTACTTCTCCGCCCCCGGACGGGTCGATTTCCGGGCACTCGTCCGGGATCTGGCCCGCGGGATGCAGGCGCGCGTCGAACTCCGGCAGATCGGCCCCCGCGACGAGGCCCGGCTGCAGGGCGGGATCGGGCCGTGCGGACGCGACCTGTGCTGCGCCACCTTCCTCAAGGACTTCGAGCCCGTATCGGTACGGATGGCGAAAGAGCAGGATCTGCCCGTCAATCCGCTGCGGATCTCCGGGGCGTGCGGGCGGCTGATGTGCTGCCTGAAATACGAGCACCCCCTCTACCAGGACGCCCACGCGCGGATGCCACGGCTCGGCGCCAAGGTCACCACGCCCGAAGGCGACGGCCAGGTCGTCGGCCGGAACGTCCCAGCCGACACCGTGACGGTCCGCCTCGAATCGGGCCGCCGCTGCGCCTGCCCGTCGGCGTCCGCCTGCTCGCCCCGCAAACAGCACGACGCACAGTACCCCGAGGGCTAGAGGGTCACGAACTCCAGGCCGCGGTCCTTCAGGCGGGGCAGCACGTACTTCAGGGAGGCGACGGTCTGGGAGCGGTCGCCGCCGCCGTCATGGCAGAGCAGGATGTCGCCGGCCTTCGCGCGCAGGAGCTGGCGCTTGATCGACTCGACGCCGGGACGGGCCCAGTCACGCGGGTCGACGTCCCAGTCGATCGGGTAGAGGCCCTGCTCGGCGGCCGCCTTGTAGACCTTCGACGACCAGTTGCCACCGGGCGCGCGGAACATCCGCGGGACGGCTCCGGTCGTCTCGTGGATCCGTTTGTGGGCGTCGGTGATCTCGCGGCGCAGCCGGTACTCCGACAGGCTCGGCAGGTCGATCGGGTGCGTCAGGGTGTGGTTGGCGATCTCGTGGCCGGACTCGACGATCCGACGGACCAGTTTCTCGTTGTGCGCGAGCTGCTCGCCGATCACGAAGAACGTGGCCTTGACCTCGTGGTCGGCGAGGAGGTCGAGGACTTTGGGCGTCCAGATGGGGTGCGGGCCGTCGTCGATCGTCAGGGCGACGGCGTTCTTGGCGACCAGCGGGTCGATCTCGTGGATGTGCCGGACGGGTTTGCGGCGTGCGGCGACCGGCGGGTTCACGGTCGGTGACGGCGACGGCTTCACCACGGGCCGCACGGTCGGCACCGGCGCGGCCTCCGCCGGCTGGCCGGGCGAAACAGTGAAATGACGGATGTCTCCCGACAGAACCACACCACCGACGGCCACGCCGACGAGCCCCAGCGCCGCCCTGCGGCTTATTTCCTGGTTACCGGCCACGCGTTCACCCTAGAGGCGCGGGCCGCCCAGCACATCCCGGACCGGTAACGAGGCAAGATCCGCGGGATGGTATCCCTACGTAACCGGCCCGGCGATGTCACCATGGTCGGTGCATATCAGTGGACACGGGAGGCACTCGGGTGAACGTACTGCGGACGGCCGCGGCTCTGGCGGCGCTTGCCCTGGCCGCCGCCTGCACGTCGGCGCCGAAGCCAACGCCGGCGCCCGAGGCCTCATCGAAGCCCATCAAATGGGAGAAATGCGGTGACGGGCTGCAGTGTGGCGAGGTCAAGGTGCCTCTCGACTACGCGGCCCCGGACGGCGAGAAGCTCACACTGGCCGTGAACCGGATCCCCGCGTCCGGGAAGAAGATCGGTTCGCTGCTGGTCAATCCGGGCGGTCCCGGCGGTTCCGGGCTGGAGTTCGTCGCCGGAGCCGGACGGCTGTTCAGCGACGAACTGCGCGAGAAGTTCGACATCGTCGGGTTCGACCCGCGGGGCGTCGGACAGAGTTCGCCCGTCCGCTGCCTCACCGGGCCACAACTGGACGAGTTCTACGAAACGGACACCTCGCCCGACAGCGCCGCGGAGCAGAAGAAGCTCAACGACGTCAGCAAGGAGTTCGCGGAGGGCTGCCAGGACAAGTCGGCCAAACTACTCCCCTATATCGGGACGAAGTCGGCGGCGCGTGACATGGACGCCATCCGGGTGGCCGTCGGGGACGAGAAACTCACCTACTACGGCGCGTCCTACGGGACCTATCTGGGCGCCTGGTACGCCGAGCAGTACCCGCAGAACGTGCGGGCGCTCGTCCTGGACGGCGCCGTCGACCCGGCCCTGTCCGCCGCCGACCTCAACATCGAGCAGGCCAAGGGGTTCGAGACGGCACTGGCCGCTTTCGCCGCGAACTGCGTGAAACGGAAGGGCTGCCCGCTCGGCACCGGAACGGTGGAATCCGCCCTGAAGAAGATCTCGACTCTTCAGGCGAAGTCCGACAAGAAGCCGCTGACCAACACCCTCGACGACCGGAAGATCGGCGAGAACGAGGTGACGCTCGGCATCGCCTGGCCGCTGTACGACCGTCAGGGCTGGCCTCTCCTCGAGGACGGTCTGAAGAAGGCGCTGGCCGGCGACGGCACGACCCTGCTGCGTTTCGCGGATTCGATGGTGGAACGCGGCCCGGACGGCTCCTACAAGAACCAGGCCGAAGCCAATATGGCCGTCAACTGCGTCGACAAACCGAATCCGGCCGAACCGGGCTTCAAAACGCAGGCCGACAAGGCCGCCCAGTCGTCGCCGCATTTCGGCAGGTTCATCGTCTGGGGCACCCTTCCGTGCGCTTACTGGCCGGTCCAGCCGGACGAACGCCCCCGCGTTCTCCCCGCGAACGGCGCCCCGCCGATCGTGGTCGTCGGCACGACCCGCGACCCCGCCACCCCCTACCAGTGGGCGCAGAACCTGGCGTCGGAGCTTTCCAGCGGCGTCCTGCTCACCTACAACGGCGACGGCCACACCGCCTACTTGACGGGCCCGAAGTGCATCCGTTCCGCCGTCGACACCTACCTGACCACCACCACCCCACCCCCCACCGGCACCACCTGCTGACCGGTTCGCTTCCCCACCCCGCCCTCATGTAGACTGCTCATCGCATCAGGCACCCCCTGCTGCACGCCGCCTTAGCTCAGTCGGCAGAGCGATTCACTCGTAATGAATAGGTCATCGGTTCGATTCCGATAGGCGGCTCCAGCTCAGAGGCCCCTTCCGAGAAATCCGGAAGGGGCCTCTTGCTGTCTGCCTGACTAACTGCCTGGCTGTGAGCTCAGGCAGAAACGTAGGCGAGTCCTCGGGTAAGGGCATCGAGTAGTTGGCGGCGGCGTTCTGACTGTTGCGGCCAGAGCGGGCCAGTGCTGATCGCGGAAGCCACGTCGAGGCCGAGGAGATGCGCAGCCGCGAGCGGCAGATCGATCTGCTCAGCGATGAGGATCTCGTTGCCCTCCGGAGTTCCGTACAGGCGCTGGTGAACAGCTTCCGATTCGGCATACCAGTAGAGAATCAGTGCGAGGTCAGGGGCGTCTTTCACCTCAAGCCAGCTCGAACGATCCAGCCATGCGCCGAGCTTCGCGGCAGCATAACCGGCGACGGTCGGAATACGAATCGTCGCCTCGGCGGAGAGCGGTAGGCGGAGCGAGGCCGCGAAAATCTCCTCGAACGCCCATACGCTGATCGCCTCCCCTCGGGAAGGGGGCGCGGCGACGCCCTGAGGGTCTTCGATCTCCCCGAACGGGAGGAGGTCTACGTCGACTCCGGAGATTCGAAAGCGGACGCCACTGTCTCCGGCTTTGGGGAACGTGGCTGCCATGGCGCGGTAAGCGTCCCAGGACGACAATGCGAGCGCGAGGTCGAGATCGCGGGTCGCGGCGGTGGCGAAAGTGTGGTCCAGCGACCACGTGGGCGACCGGGGCTCGAAAGTCATCAGGCGTGCTGGTCAGGTCCAGCAAAACGCTGCCTCCACTCTTTCGCGACGCTGCGTACGCGGGGATTGTCGCTGACCGCCAGATCCGCATAGACCAGAGGCCATGGTGCTATGCGCAGCCCAGCCGACGGGGCATCGCTGTCGTCCGGCGCGTGCCAGAATTTGTGACGTACGAGGATGTTGCCCGGACCGTCCGAACGCCACTTGTTGACGATGGGTAGGCGCGGGTCGAGTTCTTCGACGTAGAGGGTGAGTGTCGCGGGTCGGAGCAGATCAGTGGCGGCGCTTTCGCCTGAGACGAACACGGCATCTTCGGGCGCTGCCTTTCTCACCTCTGCCACGTCGCCACGGTAGGTCGCCAGAGCCAGCTTCTTGGCAAGCCCGGTCGGGAAGGTTCCTGCCCACAGGTCCAGCAGCGCGGTCTGCGCCGAAAGCTCCTTTCCGTATCCGGCTTCAGCCAGCAAGGCCCTGGCGTTGTGGACCTGTCCGAGCGAGACGCCGGCGGCCCCGGCCAGTTCACGCTGGGAGGCGTCCCACAACTGCGGCCAGGCGAGCAAGGCGAAGACCACCTGAGCACGGCCCGCGCTGAACAGATTGCCCGCAGTGCTGCGCTTCGGCGGGGCTGCTGCGGGTGGCCGAGAACGACCACGGATGTCGATGAGAACGTCACCGAATTCGACCCAGGCGTTTCCGGCCGTATCCACATACTGGACCCCGATTCGGCGGAGTGCCTCAGCGGACCTGGGCGAGAGGAACGTCGTGAAAATCAGCGACGGAAGATCATGACCATGGAAGCGGCCTGCATCCGCGAGCCTCACCTCGGGACCGTACAGGAGCGCATAACTCTGAGATGACGTTCCGCGCTCAAGCCGGACGGCGACCGCCTGGGCATAAGGGACGGCCTGCAACCCCGAGCCGGTACTGACGGCGACACCAAAAGCACCCAGAGCAGAATCGAAGCCTGCAAGCGGATCGCGCATCTGCCCCCGTTCATCAACGTCGACGCGTTCAGTTTAACTGAACACCTGAGAAAACTGAACACCACCCTCGGGCTCAAGATCTGCTGGGCCGCGTCGATTCCTTCTACCGATCAAGCCCTCCAGGGGGTGCGTTGTTTCAGGTGACCTTGGGGTCGGGATGAAGGGGGGATGGGGGCTACGGCGGGGGATGGGGTGGAGGGGGGCGGGGAACTTGCCGCCGAGGAGGCGTTTTTGGTTGATTTGGGGAGGTTGTTGCTTTCGTGTAGTGGTGAGGGGATTGCTTTTGTGCGGGAGCCGTTGAAGGGGGCGGCTCGGCAATTGGGGTTGCGGGCGGAGGCGCTGGTGCTGCCCGATCAGATGATGTTGCAGGTGGAGGGTGGGGGGCGGTCCAGCACGCATGTGATCCTCGCGGAGCCGGGGATTCGGCTGGACAAGCTGGAGCGGGCCAAGTCGCTCGTGGACCGGCTGCACGAGGGGATGCCGTTGGAGCGGGCCCAGGTGGAGATGGCGGAGATTCTTAGGTCTCGGCCGCTTTATCCGGGGTGGCTGCGGATGGTGGGGGTCGTTCTCTTCTCGGTGGGTTTCGCGCCCAGTGTGGTGCCTTCGCTGCGGGAGTTCGGGGCGGCGCTGCTGCTCGGGCTGGTGATGGGCGTGCTGTTCGTCCTCGCGGAAGGGCGCAGGTGGGAGCCGATGCTGCCGTTCGTGGGCGGGTTCGTGGTGGGGGTCGTCGCGTTGACGGTGCTCGCGGGGCCGGCCGCGCGGACGGGGCCCGTCCTGCTGATGATCCCGGCGCTGTTCGTGGTGATTCCTGGGGATTTTCTGTCGGCGGCGGCCGGTGAGCTGGCGGTCGGCCGGATCTCGGCGGGGGCGACGAGGCTGATCTGGTCGGTGTTCATGCTGGCCGAGCTGGTCATCGGGGTGTATCTCGCGGCGATCGTCACGGGGCGGGGCGAGCAGGCGCTGTTCGAGGGGTCGGGGCAGGGGTCGCTGCCGTTCTGGGTGGTGGTCGTGGCGTGGATTCCGTTCTCGGCGGGGTTGGCGTTCGCGTTCAACGCGCGGGCCAGGAACATCCCGCTGATCGCGGTCAGCTCGATCGGCACGTTCCTCGCCTTCGCGGCGACCCGCCACTTCACCAACGACCTGGTCGCCACGCTGGTCGCCGCGGCCCTGCTCGGCGAGGGCGCGGCCTGGGCGGCGCGACGCCCGTCGATGCCGCCGCGCCTGGTGCTGCTCGCCGGCGGCTTCTTCGTGCTGACGGTCGGCAGCCTCGGCCTGCGCGGCCTCACCGACATTCTCGGCGGCGAACCCCTCGACGGCGCCCGCCAGCTCGCCGACTTCCTCCTCCTCTTCCCCGCCGTGGCCGGCGGCCTCGTCGCCGGTTTCCTCGTCGCCGGCGAACCCTTCGCATCCGGCGTCCTCTGACGCGTCCCGTATCGGTGGTGAATCCTTTTTGGGGGTGGGGGGCTCTTATGGGGGTCGACCGGCGAGGGCCGGTCAAAGGGAGGCGATCATGATCGTTGGGGTTGTTGTGGGGGTCGGCGTGCTTGTTTGTGGGTGTGCGGTCACGCTGGTGCGGCGGCGTTCTCGTGGGTGAGGGGTGGCCTGGGGAGCAGGTGGTGTCGGCTGCGCGGGGTGGGGATGCGGAGGCGTTGACGGTGTTGGTGGCGGGGGCGCATCCGCATGTGCGGAGGTTCGCGCGGTCGCTGTGCGCGTCCGCCGAGGACGCTGAGGACGCCGCGCAGGAGGCGCTGATCATCCTTTATCGGAAGATCG
Source organism: Actinocorallia lasiicapitis (assembly GCF_054778695.1). Lineage (NCBI taxonomy): Bacteria > Bacillati > Actinomycetota > Actinomycetes > Streptosporangiales > Thermomonosporaceae > Actinocorallia > Actinocorallia lasiicapitis. The sequence goes on along the minus strand of NZ_BAAGZI010000040.1, from coordinate 11,351 downwards.
GGACGCTCCGTGCGTCGGCGGCGCTGGCGTCGTGGATGTTCAGGATCGTCCGCCATGAGTGCGTGCGGCGGGCACGGAGGCCGTTCCGGACGGTGGACGGGGGCGAGCGTCCGGTGCTCTCGGCCGAGGACGAGGTGATCCGGCGGCTGGAGACCGATCGGGTGGTCGCGGCGATCGCCGCGCTGCCCGCCGACCAGCGGCAGGTTCTGATCATGCGGGACGTCCAGGGGCTGAGCGGGCGGAGCGTCGCCGACGCCCTCGGGCTGAGCACCGCCGCCATGAAGTCGCGGCTGCACCGGGCACGCGGCTCGGTCGACCGGATGCTCCGCGAGCCCGGATGCGGAGGGCCCCATGGCCGGGACCTCTGACTTCACCAGCGCGTCCCTCCCCCGCCATCTGGTCAGGGGCGCGGTCGGGTTCGGCGGGATCGTCGGCGGTCTGGTGCTGCTGCCGCTGCTCGGCGTCCTGTCCCTGCTGCTGGTTCCCGTCGGGCTGCTCGCCCTGCGCGGCTGCCCGATGTGCTGGACGATCGGCCTGATCCAGACCCTGTCCCGCCACCGGCTCGAACGTTCCTGCGCCGACGGCCACTGCACCCTCCGCCGTCCCGGCTGACGCGAAAGGCCCGCCCCCAAGAGGGCGGGCCTTTCGAGCAAGCGCTAGCTGACGGCGTTGGCGGCGTTGATGATGCCGGTGCCGTAGAAACCGTTCTGGGTGAGGGTGCCCTCACAGGTCTGGGTGGAGGACTGCGGGGTCCCCGCCCGGGTGAACCAGTTGTAGGTGAAGGTGGCCGGGGTCGGGCAGCCGTGCGGGACGGCGGTGCCCTTGAGCTTGGCCTCGACGACAGCCGGGTTCAGCGTGAGGCCGCCGTAGGTGCGGTCGCGCTTGCCGAACCGGCTGACGATCAGCGCGGCGACGCCGACGGCGTGCGGAGCGGCCATCGAGGTGCCCTGGAGGGACTGGTAGTAGCCCTTGCCCTGCTTGATCACGAACGGGACGGTCGGCTTGCCGTCGGCGTCGATGGTGCCCGCGGCCCGTCCGACGGACTCGGGGTAGGCGGCCCAGATGCCGATCTTGTCGTCGACCTTGCCCGCGGCGTTGTCGACCTTGTCTCCGCCCGGCGCCGCAACGGCCACGTACCCGTTGCCGAAGCTCGAGTAGTACGCCTTGCGGGTGGTGACGCCCGTCGAGGAGACCGGGATGACGTGGTCGCCCTCGGACGGCTGCGACGTGCACGACGCGGGGACGTCCCGGTCGTGGGCCTCTTCGCCGGGGATGGTCGCGTAGTCGGGGCTGCCGCCGTCGAAGTTGGTCTTGGTGTAGTCGACGAAGTCGTTGCCCGCGGCCGCGATCAGGGTGACGCCGCGGTCGTGGGCGTAGCGGAGCGCCCGGTTGGTCGAGTCGATGATCGTGCGCTGCTGGTACTGCTGGTCGGGCGTGTCGGCGGGGTTGTCGACGCAGTTCCAGAGCCACGGGTCGATGTAGTAGCTCATGTTGACGACGTCGATGCCGTTGTCGGCGGCGTAGGCGAGCGCGTCGAGGGTCGGCTTGAGGAAGAAGTAGCCGGAGTCCTGGCCGGTGCGCAGGTTGACGATCGTGGAGCGCGGCGCGACGCCCGTGATGCCCTCGCCGTTGATCGGCGACGCGATCGTGGACGCGACGTGGGTGCCGTGCTCGTTCTCGTCGACGGTCGCGGGGTCCTCACAGGAGCCGTCGGGGTCGTCGGCGCAGGCTCCGTCGACTTCGTTGCCGTTGGCGTCGGCGGGGAGGTCGGTGGTGAAGTTGCGGCTCAGGTCGAAGTCGAAGTTGTCCTTGATGTCGGGGTGGTAGGCGTCCACTCCGGTGTCCATGATCCCGACGCTGACCTTGCGGGAGCCAAGCTCGGTCTTGTGGGCCTTGGCCAGCTCGATCTGGTCCATGTCCCACTGGAGGCCGGCGAGCGGCTCCTTCTTCTTGTCGTGCGCGAAGGACGGCGCGGCGCCCGCGCCGTGGACCTTCTCGATCGCCTGGGCGGCGTTCTCGTTCTTCCGCGCCTTGGGGACGTAGGCGACGGCCCGGTCCTGGGCGGCGCCCGCGAGGGCGTCCTTCTGCTTGACCGCGGCGATGAAGGAGCCGTTCGTCGAGGTGACGGTCGCGACGCCCAGCTCGGCGTTCTCGCTGACGATCGTCCCGCCGGCGGCCTTGACGGCGGAGCGGGCGGTGCCGAGGTTCGCGCCTTCGGCGTACAGGACGACATATTCCTTCTGCTGCGCAGGGGCCGCCGTGGCGGGCACCGACAGCAGGGCGGCCGTGACCGCTCCCACCGCCGCAGAACTGATGAGCAAGCGCCGCATCGCGCCTCCCGAGTCGTGAGGGTCGGTTGAGGCCTGTGGTTCCCGGCCTCAGCGCGGAGCTTACGTAGGTTTTATTCGAGGATCACTTACCGTCCGGTAACGGCTCTGTTCGGCGGGCCTCGTTCAGCCGGTCCTGTTCAGCCGGTGCGCAGCACCAGCATCAGCGCCTCGACGGCCAGCAGCGGGTTGACGTTGGCCGTCAGCAGTTCGCGGCATTCCATGATGGCGTCGAGCCGCCGGATGGTGGCCTCGGGGCTCTGCCGGGACGCGTAGGCGCGCAGCTCGGGGTCGCGGTCGGCGTTGACGAGCGGGGTGGGCGAGCCGAACTGGAGCGTCAGGACGTCGCGGTAGAAGGAGGCGAGGTCGAGCAGGGTCCGGTCGAGGGAGTCGCGTTTGAGGCGTGTCGCCCGGGATTTCTGCCGGTCTTCCAGCTCTTTCATGGCGCCGGCCGTGCCGCGCGGCATCCGCCCCTTCTCGCTTTCGCCGAGCGCTTTGCGCAGCGCGCCCGTCTCGGCGTCGTTGAGCACCTCGCTGACGGCCGACGCGTCCCCTTCGGACGCCTTGACGACGGTCTCGGCGGCCAGCACGGCCGCGCCGACCCCGGTCAGCCTGGCCGGCAGGTCGAGGACGAGCCCGCGCCGCCGCCGCACTTCGGGATCGTGGGCGAGCAGCCGGGCCCGGTCGATGTCGCCTTGCGCGGCCTGCGCGACGGTCTCGGCGAGCGCCGATTCGACCCCTTCGCGCTGGATGAGCAGATCGGCGACGGCTCTGGCCTGCGGGGTTCTGAGCGTCACGAGGCGGCAGCGGGAGCGGATCGTGGTGACGAGATCGTCGGGGGTGGGGGCGCAGAGCAGCCAGATGGTCTTGGGCGGCGGCTCTTCGATGGCTTTGAGGAGGGCGTTGGCGGCCGCTTCGGTGGAGCGTTCGGCGTTCTCGAACAGGACGATCTGCCAGCGTCCGCCCGAAGGGGACGAAGCGGCGCGCATCACCAGTTCCCTGGTGGGTTTCACCCCGAACGACAGCCCCTGCGACCGCACCACCTCCAGATCGGCGTGCGTGCCCTGCAGGACCTGGTGGCAGTCGGCGCAGTAGCCGCATCCGGCCGGGTCCTCGCGGCACTGGAGGGCGGCGGCGAACGCGGACGCGGCCGTCTCGCGGCCCGATCCCGGCGGGCCGGTGAACAGCCACGCGTGCGTCATGCCCGCGGAGCCGTCCCTGGCAGCCGCGACGGCCTGCTTGAGCTGCGCGACGACCTGCTCCTGGCCCACCAGATCGTCGAACACGCTCATGTCCTCAAGGATAGGGGGCGTCAGGCGTCGGTGATGGCGGGGAAGGTCGAGGTGATGTCCTCGGTCGAGGCGGGGACGGGGTCGGGCAGGATCCGCCGCACGCGATCCTGGATCAGCCGGGTGATCACCTGCTGCTCCTGGGACGCGTCGACGACCAGGTAGCGGTGGGGTTCGGCGTCGGCGAGCGCACGGAAACCGCGCCGGACCCGGTCGTGGTACTCGGCGGGCTCCGACTCGATCCGGTCCGCCGGGGTCGCGAACCGGTTGAGCCCCAGCGACGGCGGGACGTCCAGCAGGATCGTCAGATCGGGGACCAGCGCGCCCGTCGCCCACGCGTTGATCTCGGCGATCTCCGTGACGGGCAGCTCGCGGCCGTGGCCCTGGTAGGCGAGGGTCGAGTCGATGTACCGGTCGGTGATCACGACGGCGCCGCGGTCGAGGGCGGGCCGCACCACGGTGTCGACGTGCTGGGCCCGGTCGGCGGCGTACAGCAGCGACTCGGCGCGGTAGGACAGGGAGGTGGTCTCCCGGTCGAGGAGGATCGCGCGCAGCCGCATCCCGACCTTGGTGGCGCCGGGCTCCCGGGTCGTGACGACGTCGAAGCCCTGGTCGCGCAGCCAGATCGCGAGCAGCCGCGACTGGGTGGTCTTGCCCGCGCCGTCGCCGCCTTCGAAGGCGATGAACAGGCCGCGGTCCTTCTTCGGGGCAGGAGGCACGTAGGGCACACCCCGTAGCGCACCATACAGATCGCGTGACAGGGGGACGCCTCGCCGGTCGTCCATCTGCCGGTAGGCGCCGATCCCGGCGAGCAGCGCGATCACCGCGCCGATCAGCAGGACTCCGTTGGTGCCGTCGAACCGGTAGTGGACCGCGCCGACGCCCAGCTCGTGCGGGCCGAGCGCGCCCGCCGCCAGCGGCGCGACGGCCAGGACCAGCAGCAGCACCACCCGGACGAGCGAGGCGACGAACGCGAACGTCCGGCCGCGCAGCTCGTCGCGGACCTCCAGCCCGATCAGCGTGTAGCCCGTCACCCAGGCGACGCCCGCGCCCGCGCCGAGCAGCGCCACCAGCACGACCACCGCGACCATGTTCTGGATCAGCGCGACCAGCGCGAGGGTGCCCGCCGCGAACACGATCGCCAGCCCGAACAGGCGGCGGCGGCTGAGGTCGCGCAGCATCCGCGGGCCGAGGAACATCCCGAACGCCAGCCCGACGAAGACCGAGCCGAACACCATCCCGTAGCCGGCGTCGCCGCCGCCCAGCGCCTCCACGTAGACGCGCGAGATGCCGATCACGACCCCGCCCGCCGCGAACGCCCCGACCATCCCGACGACCAGACCGCGGACCAGCGGGGTCGTCCCGGCGAACTTCCAGCCGTCGACGATCGTCCCGACCAGCGACGGGACGGTGATCTTGCGCCGTTCGACGCCCGGTATCTCCCGCAACGAGAAGATGGTCGCGGCGGAGACGAGGAACGTGACGGCGTTGAAGTACAGCGCCAGATCAGGGCCCGGCATCAGGACGTTCGACACGACGGCCAGCAGCGAGAACAGCGCCGCCGCGACGGGCGCGCTGCCGTACGTGCTCAGCAGGGAGAGCTGGTTGGCGCGCTCGAGCTGCGCCGGAGCCACCAGATTCGGGACGGTCGCCTCTTTGGCCGGCATCCAGAACAAGGTCACGCATTCCACCAGGAACGTCGCGATGAACAGCCAGTCGAGCCGCCCCACGATCGGGATCGACAGGAACAGCGCGAACCTGAGGACGTCCGCGACGACCATCGTCGTCCGCCGGTCGAAATGGTCGGCGACGGCCCCCGCCAGCGGCCCCAGCAGCACCGCGGGCAGCAGCTTGACGATCAGCACGCCGCCGATCGCGTACGACTGCGCCGCGTACCCCTCGGTGATCGACCGGGCCAGCGCCGTCAACGCCAGGATGCTCAGCCAGTCGCCCAGGCTCGACAGCGACAGCGCGATCCACAGCCGCCGGAACGACTTGTTCGACAAGACGCCGGGATTGTTCATGCGCGTCAGGTTATCGGCGGCCACGTCCCTCCGGACCGTTTCCACCCGCTACGCCAGCAATGGGTTCCGGGTGGCCCCTGGGAGGAGTGGGGCCACCCGGAAGCTCGGGTCAGAGACCGCTGGTGTTGAGGAGCAGGTTCGGGGTGACGCCCCAGAGCCACTCCATCGCCTTGGTGTAGTTGGTGACGACGTTCGGGGTCGCGTGGCTGGTCAGCCAGGAGCGGATGGTCGCCGCCGACGCGTCGCCGTAGGTGGCCTTGTAGAGGGCTGCGACACCGGCGACATGCGGGGCCGCCATCGAGGTGCCGCTCATCATCTTCGAACCACCGTCGAGGCCCGCCGAGATGATGTGGCCGCCCGGCGCCCAGATGTCGACACAGCCACCGATGTTCGACTGCGCCGTGGATCCGTCGGGGAAATCGACGTTCAACGCGAGGCCGTCACTGTCGATCGCGGCTACGGTCGTCGCGCCCGCGGCGTTGGCAGGGGGGTAGCTGCAGGCGTTCCCCCCGTTGTTGCCCGCCGAGACCGCGACGAAGATCCCGGCGTTGCTGAGCCGGTTGAACGCCTGCTTGACGGAGTCCGCCGACGGGTGGGCCCAATAGTAGTTGTTGGAGAAGCTCGCGACAGCGGGCCGCTGAGCGTTCGCGATGACCCAGTCGACGCCCTCGATCAGGTCGGAGGCGTTCCCGCCATCGCAGGTGTTGTACCACTTGACCGCGTGGAGGCTGACCTCCTTGGCCACCCCGTAGGTGGTGCCGCCGATCGTCCCCGCGATGTGGGTTCCGTGACCGCTGCAGTCGCTTCCGTCGCCGCCGGTAGCGTCGTAGGCCACCGATGCCCGTCCGCCGAAGTCGGGGTGCGCGGCGTAGATCCCGGAGTCAAGGATGTAGGCGTGGACGCCCGCGCCCGTGGAGTTGTACTGATACGTCTGGTTCGGGGCCTGCTGGGCCTGGTCGATCCGGTCGAGACCCCAGGAGGGCGGATTGGTCTGCACGCCGGACTGGAAACTGATCCGGTCCTCTTCGATGGAGATGACGCGGGCGTCGGAGCTGAGCTTCTTGATGTTGGCGGGCGTCAGCCGGGCGGCGAAGCCGTTGAGGGCGTTCTCGTAGCGGTGCAGGGTCTCCTTGACGCCGCCGTGCGCGAGGACGGCGTCGAGGGACGCGCCGTCCTTGAGCGTCACGATGTACTGCCCTGGGGCGACCCGGCCGCCCTGCGCCTTGGCGACCGTGACGGTCGGGGCGGGTTCGGCGTAGGCGGGGGCGGCGGCGAGCGCGAGGGCGAACGCGGCGAGCGGCGCGAAGATCGCGACCTTCTTCATGAGGTCCTTCTCTGGAACGCTGGGGGTGGGCAAACAGCCACTAGTGTTTTTTAACAAGTGGATCTTCGCTACCCCTCAGCCCAAGGTGTGACGCGCATCACCCGAACCTCCGGCCATAATGATCACATGGCTCTGCACTGGAAGCTCGTCATCGACAGCACGGACGCCCCCGCCCTGGCCGACTTCTGGGCCGCCGCCCTCGGCTACGAAGTGGAGGACCCCACCGCCCTCATCGACCACCTCCTGACCGCAGGACAGCTCCCCGAGGCCGCCACCGCCACCCACAACGGCCGGAAGATCTTCCGCGGCTACGCGGCCGTCCGCCACCCCGAAGACCCCTACGACGCGTTCACGGGCATCGGCGAAGGCCGGCGGCTGCTCTTCCAGGACGTCCCCGAGCCGAAGACCGGCAAGAACCGGCTGCACCTGGACGTCCACAGCGGCCCCGAATCCCTGGACTCCCTGGTCGCCCGGCTGGAGTCCCTGGGCGCCACCCGGGTCGAGGAGCACGACAAGGGCCCCGCGGGCCACTGGTGGATCATGCGCGACCCCGAGGGAAACGAGTTCTGCGCCACCTGACGGCCGAGGTCAGCGGCCCGGGTAGAAGTCGGGGTGCTCCTCGTCGGGCTCGATCGGGGCGTACTGCTGGAGCCGGCCGTCGCGCAGCATCCACAGCCTGAAGAACGACTCCTCCTGGCCCAGCACGAAGACCTGCAGCGCACCGGGCACCCGCCACGGGATCTCAGCGATATGGGCGAGGATCGCCGGGATGTCGGGCTGGTTCAGGACCCCGCCCCAGACCTCGCATTCGGGGTACTTCCAGCCGCCCCACTGGGTGTCCGCCCCGGTCATCCGCGCGAGGAACCCGACACCCTTGGCGTCCCTGTCCCGCGCGGGCGCCTCCACCCGCAGCCACTCACTCAGCGCGGCCACCCGAAGATGGTCGTTGCTCTCCACCGAAACCATCACATTGGCCACCCAGCTCATCAGAACATCATCGCCGAGCATCCCGCCGCCACCAACGAACCGCTCCGCGTGGGAGCCCGATCCGCCGGTCTTCGCATGAGAAGGCCCGGCCTGCCGAAGCAGACCGGGCCGTGAAACGTCAGGCTTTGGCCTTGGTGGTCCGGCTTGTGGTGGTCTTCTTGGCCGGGGTCTTGGCCGCGGCCGTCTTGGCCGGGGCCCGCTTGCGGGCGGCGGGCTTGGGCCCGGCGGCGGCGACCTTCTCGCGACGTTCGGCGAGGAGTTCGGCGGCCCGCTCGATGGTGATCTGCTCGATCTCGTCGCCCTTGCGGAGCGAGGCGTTGGTCTCGCCGTCGGTCACATAGGGACCGAACCGGCCCTCCTTGACGACGACGGGCTTCTGCGAGACCGGGTCGGTGCCGACCTCGCGCAGCGGCGGCTTGGCGGCGGCGCGGCCGCGCTGCTTGGGCTGCGCGTACAGCTCCTTCGCCTGGTCGAGGGTGACGGTGAAGATGTCCTCCTCGGCCGTCAGGGAACGGCTGTCGGTGCCCTTCTTCAGGTAGGGGCCGAACCGGCCGTTCTGCGCCGTCACCTCGACGTCGTCGATCACGCCGACGACGCGCGGCAGCGACATGAGCTGGAGCGCCTGCTCCAGCGTCACCGTGTCGAGCGACATCGACTTGAACAGCGAACCCGTCCGCGGCTTCGGCGCGCCGGCCTTCTTCCGGCCGGACGCCGTGGTGGTCAGCTCCTCTGGCAGGATCTCGGTGACATAAGGCCCGAACCGCCCCGACTTGGCGACGATCTCGTGCCCGGTCACCGGGTCGGCGCCCAGCGAACGGTCGCCCGAGGGCTGCGCGAACAGCTCGTCGGCCTTGGCCTTGTCGAGCTCGTCCGGCGCGAGTTCCTCGGGGATGTTGCAGCGCTCGCCGTCGCGGTCCAGGTAGGGACCGTACCGGCCGACGCGGATCATCGTGCCCGGGTCGTCCTTCACGGGGAAGGACGAGATCTCCTTGGCATCGATGTCGTCGAGGTCGCTGACGAGCTCCTTCAGCCCGTGCTCGCCGTGGTAGAAGCGCGTCAGCCAGCTCACCCGCTCGCCCTCGCCGCGGGCGATGGCGTCCAGCGACTCCTCCATCTGCGCGGTGAAGTCGTAGTCGACGAGATTGCCGAAGTGCTTCTCCATGAGCTGGACGACCGCGAACGCCAGGAACGCCGGGACGAGCGCCGTGCCCTTCTTGAACACGTAGCCGCGGTCCAGGATCGTCCCGATGATCGACGCGTAGGTCGACGGACGGCCGATCTCCCGGTCCTCCAGCTCCTTGATCAGCGAAGCCTCGGTGTACCGGGCCGGCGGACGGGTGGAGTGGCCCTCGGGCGTCAGGGTCAGCGGGTTCAGCGGGTCGCCCTCGGCGAGGACGGGCAGCCGCGACTCGGCGTCGTCGGCGCCGCCCTCCTCGACGGACTCCACATACGCCTTCAGGAAGCCGTGGAAGGTGATCGTCCGGCCGGACGCGCCGAACTCGGCGGCCTCACCGGACGACGACTCCCCGACGATCCGCACGGAGACCGACTGGCCCGCCGCGTCCTTCATCTGCGAGGCGATGGTCCGCTTCCAGATCAGCTCGTACAGCCGGAACTGGTCACCGGTGAGGCCGGTCTCGCCCGGGGTCTGGAAGGTCTCGCCCGCGGGACGGATCGCCTCGTGCGCCTCCTGCGCGTTCTTGACCTTGGAGGCGTACACGCGGGGCGCCGACGGCACGTACTGCGCCCCGTAGAGCGCGGTGGCCTGCGAGCGGGCGGCCTCGATGGCCGTCCCCGACAGCTGGATGCTGTCGGTACGCATGTAGGTGATGTAGCCGTTCTCGTACAGCTTCTGCGCGACCTGCATCGCCTGCTTGGGCGACAGGCCCAGCTTCCGCGACGCCTCCTGCTGCATGGTCGTGGTGCGGAACGGCGGGTACGGCTTGCGCGTGTACGGCTTCTGCTCGACGGACGTCACCTTGAAGGGGCGCCCCTCCAGCCGGGCCGACAGGCCGCGCGCCGTCTCCTCGTCGAGCTGCCTGACCCCGGCCTTGAGCACGCCGCGGGCCGAGTAGTCACGGCCCTGGGCGATCTTGTCGCCGTCGATCGCGACGAGTTTGGCGGTGAACCGGTTCGGCTCCTCGTCCCTGCCCGTCCCGAGATCGGCGGAGATGTCCCAGTAGTGGCCGGGGATGAACGCGATGCGTTCCCGTTCCCGCTCCACCACGAGCCTGGTCGCCACCGACTGGACGCGCCCGGCCGACAGCCGCGGCATGACCTTCTTCCACAGGACCGGGCTGACCTCGTAGCCGTACAGCCGGTCGAGGATCCGCCTGGTCTCCTGCGCGTCGACGAGCTGCAGGTTGAGCTGGCGGGTGTTGGCCGCGGCGGCGCGGATCGCGTCCGGGGTGATCTCGTTGAAGACCATCCGGTGCACGGGCACCTTCGGCTTGAGGACTTCCTGAAGGTGCCAGGCGATGGCCTCGCCCTCACGGTCCTCGTCCGTCGCGAGGAAGAGCTCGTCGGCCTCCGACAGGAGCTTCTTCAGCTTCGCGACCTGCTGCTTCTTGTCGGTGTTCACGATGTACACCGGCTCGAACTCGTGGTCGACGTTCACACCGAGACGGCCCCACGGTTCCGCCTTGTACTTCAGCGGCACCTGGGCGGCGTCGGCGGGCAGGTCCCGGATGTGACCGATGCTGGACTCGACGACATAGCCCTTGCCGAGGTAGCCCGCGATCTTCTTCGCCTTCGCGGGCGACTCGACGATCACCAGGCGGGTGCCTCCCGGCTTGCTGCCGTTACTGGCTGGCACAGCGCTCCAACCTATCCATATCGCTATCAGTTCCGAACATGATCGCTAACGAGCGTCCTCTTCCCGACGGTACCCGGGTCCGTCAAGAAGGATGACACGGCACCGGCGCGACCTGAGAATAAAGGCTTATCACCCACGGGGACGGCTCAAACGGTCCTTGGAGGAACCCGGCACCGTCTGTCATCATGCCCATGATGGCGGAGTACACCTATCTCGTCCTGAATCTGCCGCGCGGAACCACCCGGGAAACCGCGAGGCAGCTCATGACCGAGCACGCCGAGTATGGCGGGTGGGAGCTGCACACGGTCCGCCTCCACCCCGACGGGCGACGCCGTATCCAGCTGCGCAAGAAGATCATCCGGGTCCGTTCGACACTTATGTGACACCGCGCACTCCCGGGTAAAAAAAGGCTTTGCCCGCCTCCGAGCCGCGCTCTCGGAGACGGGCAAAGCGTCTGCGGGACGTCCCGGCCCCCTATGCGCGGGACGTCCGGGAACCGTCAGCCCCTGCGGAGCAGCCGGCGGGCGAACGCCCCGGTGGCCGCGGCGGCCGCGACCAGCCCCGCGGCGATCAGCCCGAGCACGC